>JBFHXD010000007.1:0-36707 GCA_041599135.1 Methylomirabilales bacterium (SeqCode)
CTCCGGCCCCGCCGAGACCGCCCCCACAGGAGAGGGAGCCTCCCGCCCCGCCTCCTATCCTCGTGCCCGAGGTCGGCCGTGAAGAAGAGAATCGCCAGAAGCACGACACTGAGGCGAAAATCGAAGGGGCAGAAAAAATTGTCCATCAGATAGATGAAGAGACATTGGCCGAAGAGCAGCAGGAAATCTTTTTGACGGTTCTCAGCTTCCTATCCAAGGCGAGGGAGGCCCTGTCAATCGGGGATTTCCTCAAAGCTTTCAATCTCGCAGAGAAGGCCCAGATTCTGGCGGAAGCATTGTTGAGCACTCCGAGATGAGGTTGACCTCTCCTTTTCGAAGTCCGCTGTGGCACTCTGCCTTCGATTATGTAATCCTTACAACAGGCCTGTGTAAATCTTACCTGTTCAGAGAAACCCTCCGAGTCTAAATCATCCACGCCCGGTTCGGGACAAAAGCGGGAAAATCAGGAAGATGACCCCGACGAAAAGGCAACCTGCCCTCAGGTTGGCATGCAGCATGCCTTTTCCTATGCCTAGGCTATATGTTTCCCAGCTAGGAACCGTGGACGTGCAGAAAAAAATTCTTGTCGTCGATGATGATCGCCACAGCCGGGAAGGGTTGAGGGATTCACTCCGCAGTGCTGGCTTTAGCGTCGAGACAGCCGCGGATAGCTGGGAGGCCATCAACAAGGTGAAGGAGCGCCCTTTCGAGATCGCAATCATCGATCTCGACCTTCCCCCAGTGCTGGGCGTCCTCATGAATGGTTGGGAACTCGTCCCCATCTTCCGGGCTTTTCATCCGGCAATTGCCGTGATTGTGGTTGGTGCCGAGGAAGATAAACACGTCAAAGCTCGAGTAGCACAGCTAGAGGTGTCTGAGTTTCTGGAGAAGCCGGTGAGTCCGACTCGCTTGAAAACGATTGTGAGGACCCTCGGCGTGTAATTCTATAGGCGGATCACGATCGACTTCTGCGGGAGGTCACGGTGAAAATTAACGGGAAGGGAGCTTCGCAGGATCAACCCGGGACCCATGTTGAAACCCGCCAGCACCGCCGATTTGCGCTCCGCATGCCAGTGCTCTGTGGGATGCCGGCGGTCCCGGGCCACCGGACCGTTGGCAGTACCAAAAATGTGAGCCGGGGCGGCCTGCTGCTTGAAGGTCCGGAACCGCTGGCTCCAGGGACGCTCATTGACCTTTTCTTGGTTGCTGGGGCCCAGGATGCCCAGGCAGAGGCGATGGTGGTCTGGACGGCCGAGGGTACCTCCTGCCGCATGGGTTTCCGGTTCATCACGTGGGTGGGGACCGGCCGACTTACCTGGGAACAGCTCCTGGCATTCCAGGCGGGGCCAACCCCCCGCGCTTCCGTCCGCTGCCCTGTCAGTTTTGATATTACCTGCCGTGTCCCCCCGGATGTACGCGTGCCTGGTCGGGCCAAAAATCTCAGCGATCAGGGGCTGATGATCGTTCTTAACCAGGCTCTCTCCCCTCATACACGCGTCACCGTGGCGTCCCCACCCGGAATTGCACTTTCGCCGGTGGAGACCGAGATGGAGGTGATTTGGGCTCGGGCAACACGTGAGAGGCACGAGGTAGTTCATGGCCTTCGCTTCCTTTGGGACGATGTCGACAAGGAACTTTTTTTGGTTAGCTCCCTCCTCCGGCAGGTGCTCGACTCAGACGAAGCCTTACCGGTGAGGATGACGCACGGCTGAGCAAAAGATGGATGGCCTCATGAAATGGGTGATTGTGTTGTTATCCTTGGCCTTACTCGTGGGGTCTGCCTTTCAAGGATGGGAAGATGAGCAATTGAAAAATGACCTCATCCGCGCGTTGGTGGGGGAAGGGGTGAGTGGACCCCGGTCGCACATTAAAGAATTACTTATCACTGACAAGCGAGAAGATGGACAAAACCGCATCTACTCTATTACCGTGACCTTGCAGGATCCGAGGGTTCCTGGAGTGTACGAAGCGGAGGCCGACGTCACCTATACAAAAGTGGATTCGCGATGGAAAATCGAGGGCGTCGGCCTCAAGTCTTTAGAGAAGATAGAGTAAAGCCAGCTTATCCAAGGGTTCGATAGTCCGCTCAAGCCTTCCAGATTGTGATTCCCGACCAGACCTACCGCCTATCCATCTGAGCTGCTCCCCCCGCGCAACAGGCCCGAT
This sequence comes from Methylomirabilales bacterium (SeqCode), assembly GCA_041599135.1. Classification (GTDB taxonomy): domain Bacteria; phylum Methylomirabilota; class Methylomirabilia; order Methylomirabilales; family CSP1-5; genus CSP1-5. Next base: position 2,167 of record JBFHXD010000007.1, read on the forward strand.
CTTCCACGTGCTGTCATCCACCCTGACCGATGATGCTGGGAGAATGAGACATTGTCGAAGACCGTGGAGCCTGGTATCTTTCCCGCACACGAGGGGGAGGAATGACCGAAGCACCACGCAGCCATAAATCAGGGTTTGTTGCCGTAATTGGACGGCCTAACGTGGGGAAGTCCACGTTGATTAACTGCTATGTTGGCCAGAAGGTCGCCGCGGTCTCCCCCAAGCCCCAAACAACCAGGTACCGGATTGCCGGTGTGAGGACGACTGAAACGTACCAGATGATTTTCTTGGATACGCCTGGCATTCACCACGCTGAGTCCCTGTTCAATCGTGAGATGGTCCGGGTTGCTCTGAAGACGTTAGAGGATGTGGATGTGATCCTGTGGATCATAGATGCTGCGGATCCCCTTACCGATGAGGACCGGCTCGTTCACGGACATCTGATGGACGTCAAACCCCCGGTGGTTGTTGCCCTGAATAAAGTAGACCTCGTGAAACCAAAGCAAAACCTTCTTCCCATACTAGAGGAGTGCCAGAGGCTGGTGCCCTCAGCCGAGCTGATCCCCATCTCGGCGACGGAAGCAGCCAATCTGGACCGGCTAGAGCACGTCCTCGTCAGGTATCTCCCAGAATCCCCACCGTTTTTCCCTCCCGAACAGGCAACGGATCAGCCGCAGTACTTCTTAGTGGCTGAGATCATCCGGGAGAAGGTCTTCCAGTTGGCGCACCAGGAAATCCCGTACGCTGTCGCGGTCCAAGTGGACGAGATGAAAGAGCGGGCGGAGGAGGAGATCGTTGACATCCAGGCGACCATTTATGTCGAAAAAGACTCCCAGAAGGGCATCATCATCGGGGCGGGGGGTCAGATGCTCAAGAAGATTGGAGAGCAGGCCCGCCGCGAGATCGAGGAGCTCCTCGGCAGTCGCGTCTATCTCGGCCTGTGGGTCAAAGTCCGAAAGGGTTGGCGGAAAGACGAGGAGGCGCTGCGCCGCTTCGGCTTTCTACAGAGGCGTGGATGAGGCTCATCGGGGACCATCCGACCAGTCGATGACGTGGCCGAATCTTTCAATCGGCTGAATAACACGAAAACCGGACGGGGGCTGTCAAAAAGCCGACACATCGAGCTGTGAGCTTATACTTTCGCCTTATAATTCGTTATGATAGGATTACGACACTTCCTGAAGGTTGGTGGGTAGGGGCTCGCATGATTGACCAGCGGCGAAGGAGGGGAAATGAAGAATAGTTGCGCCGTCATCTTAGCCGCCGGCGAGGGGACGCGGATGCGGTCCCGGCGAGCCAAGGTCCTTCATCCACTGCTGGGCCGGCCCCTCGTGCACTACCCCGTCGACCAGTGCCGGCGGCTGGGTGTCAAACGGATGTTGGTCGTGGTGGCCCATCAGGCCGAGGAGGTCAAACAGGTCCTGGTCGGCTACCCGGTCGAGTTTGTCCATCAAGGGGAACCGAAAGGGACCGGCCATGCGGTGCGCCAGGCCGAAGAGGGGCTCCGCGGGTTTGAGGGGACCCTCCTGGTTCTGGGGGCCGATACCCCCCTGCTCACGGACGAGACGGTCCGTCAGCTCGTGGACGCCCATCACAAGGCGGGCGCGGTTGCGACCCTGCTCACTGCCCGGGTGGCGGACCCGACCGGGTACGGCCGGGTCCTGCTGGACAAGCAGGGGCGGCTCCGGCGCATTGTGGAAGAGGTGGAAGCGACGCCCAAGGAGAAACAGGTCACCGAGATTAATGCGGGGGTCTACTGCTTCGCGGCGCGTTCCCTGTTCGCGGCCCTGAGGCGGGTGCCCGTCTCGCCGGTGAAGGGAGAGATCTTCCTGCCGGAGGTCGTCCGGGTCTTCGTCAAGGAGGGCCAGCGGGTGCACGCGGTCCGGGCCGCCGATGCGGCCGAAGTGCAGGGGATCAACACCCGGGCCGAGCTGGCGCAGGCGGCGACAGTGTTGCGGCAGCGGGTGCATGAGCGCCTGATGCGCGAGGGCGTAACCCTGGTCGACCCTCCGGCGACCTATATCGATGACACGGTTGAGATCGGGCCGGATACCGTGGTGTATCCGGGGGTCATTTTGGAGGGGACCACGGCCATCGGACCAGGGTGTGTCATCTATAGCCACTGCCGAATTCAGAACTCCCAGGTGGGGGAGCAGGTGACGGTGCTGGATGGCTCGGTCATTCTGGGGAGCGAGATTGCGGACGGCTGTGTCATCGGCCCGTATGCGCATCTGCGCCCCCAGAGTCGGCTGAAGCGGAAGGCCAAGGTGGGGAATTTCTGCGAGGTGAAGAAGGCGGTGATTGGCGAAGGCTCCAAAGTCCCCCACCTGGCGTATATTGGCGACACGGTTATGGGGGAGAAGGTCAACATTGGGGCGGGGACCATCACCTGCAATTATGATGGGTTCGCCAAACACGAGACGGTCATCGAGGATGAGGTCTTTGTGGGGAGCAACACGAACTTGGTGGCGCCGATCACGGTCGGGAAGGGGGCCATTATTGCGGCGGGCTCGACGGTGACCGAGCAGATCCCGCCAGACGCAGTGGCATTTGGGCGGGCTGCTCAAGTCAACAAGGAAGGCCGGGCGGCGGCGACCCGGAAGAAGCAGCAAGCCATGGCTCCTTCCGAGGATGACGATGACTAACTGCTGAGAGGCCGGACTACATGTGTGGCATCATCGGATACGTTGGACCAAAGAAGGTCGTTCCGGTCCTCTTGGATGGGTTGAAACGGCTCGAGTACCGGGGTTACGATTCTGCAGGTGTGGCCTTCCTCCAACAGGGTGACCTCCATATCTACCGGAGTGTCGGGAAGATTAAGGAGCTGGAAAATGTCCTCTGGGGAAAAAATCTCGGAGGTGATATCGGGATCGGTCACACCCGCTGGGCCACCCATGGCCGCCCATCCGAGGAAAATGCCCATCCCCATGTTGACTGCACCGGCGAAATTGTGCTGGTTCACAACGGCATCATTGAAAACTACGTCCCGCTGAAGGAGAAACTGGTTGCCGAAGGGCACCGGTTTACCTCGGATACCGACACCGAGGTGATCGTGCATTTGATCGAGAAGTACCTCCAGGGCGACCTCGAGGAGGCGGTCAGACGTGCCCTCAGAGAGGTCTCGGGAGCGTATGCGGTTGCGGCGATGTGGAAGGGGGACCCAGACCGGATGGTGGCGGCCAGATGTTCCAGTCCGCTCGTCGTAGGGCTGGGGGACGGGGAGTTCCTTGTCGCTTCGGATATTCCGGCTCTGTTAGCTCATACGCGGAATGTGGTGTTCCTGGAGGATTATGAGATTGCCGTGATCAGCCGGGAAGGCGTGATGGTTACCACGTCAGAGGGGGATCCCATACATCGAGCAGTCGAGCGGGTTGCTTGGAGCCCCATGTTGGCGGAAAAGGGGGGGTACAAGCACTTTATGCTCAAAGAGATTTATGAACAGCCGCGGGCCATCCGAGACACGATCTTGGGGCGCTACTCCCTAGAGGCCGGTCAGATCTATCTGGACGGCATGGAGGCGGTGGAGGAAATCCTCCCCCGGGTTCAACGCGTGGTTCTCGTGGCCTGTGGCACCTCGTGGCACGCTGCCCTAGTGGCGAAGTTTCTCCTGGAAGAGATCGGCCGGATTCCGGTCGAGGTGGACTACAGTTCCGAGTTCCGATACAGGGACCTCATCCTCAGCCCGGATACGCTCGTGCTCGCCATCAGTCAGTCCGGGGAGACGCTGGACACCCTTGTAGCAGTCCGAGAGGCTCGGGCGCGCGATTGCCGCGTGGTCTCCATCGTTAATGTAGTCGGAAGCTCCATCGCTCGAGAGAGTGACGGTGTGTTCTATACCCATGCCGGACCTGAGATCGGCGTGGCCTCGACGAAAGCTTTCACGGCGCAACTCACGGCCCTATATCTCTTTGCGCTGTATCTCGGGCGCTCTCAGGGGTGCCTGGATGCCTCGCGAACCCAGGAGTTGCTGGCCGCGCTCTTACACCTTCCCGTGCTAGCTGAAGAGACCATGCATTGCAATGAAGTCGTCGAGCGACTGAGCCGCCTCTACTATCAACATGGCGACTTCCTCTTCCTGGGCCGTGGGATCAACTACCCGATTGCTCTGGAAGGGGCCTTGAAGCTCAAGGAGATCTCGTACATCCATGCCGAGGGATATCCGGCTGGGGAGATGAAACATGGGCCGATCGCCCTGATTGATGCTAAGATGCCTGTGGTCATCCTGGCCCCACAGGATCGGACCTACGCCAAGATCCTGGCAAACATCCAAGAGGTCAAGGCCAGGGGGGGAATCGTGATCGCCGTGGGAGCGCAGGGGGATACCGAGCTGGCCTCTCGGGTTGATCATTGTGTGACCATTCCGGCAACCAGCCTGCATCTGAATCCCATCCTTTCGGTGATTCCCCTGCAGCTTCTCGCCTACCATATCGCCGTGCGCAAGGGCTGCGATGTCGATCAACCACGGACTTTGGCCAAAAGTGTCACCGTAGAGTAATAGGGGCAATTCGACTTTGCGGTGGCGCACAGCGGGATGAGACCCTCCAAACACAGGGAGGGTGATTATAGGGCATGGCTGAAGAGAAGGAAGGGCAAAGAGAATCACCTGGCACTCTCCGGCTCAAGCTTCTCGATCTCGCCTATCATCCGCGCATCCCCGAAGGCGCCTACCTCACCGTCGTCTCTATCCTTGTGGGGCTCGCGACCGGTGTTGGGTCCGTAATCTTCATTAAGCTCCTCAAATACACCACCTTCGTTTTCTTCGAGACCGGGCGGGGGGTGCTCACCCTTATGGGGAACTACTACGTCATCCTCTTACCGGCAATCGGGGGACTCATCGTGGGTCCTCTCATCCATCGCTTCGCCCAGGAGGCTAAAGGCCATGGGGTCCCTGAGGTCATGACAGCAATCGCCGTCATGGGAGGACGGATTCGGAAGCGGGTGGCCTTCGTGAAGATCCTGGCATCTGCTATCACCATCGGGTCGGGCGGCTCGGCGGGTCGCGAGGGGCCCATGATCCAGATCGGGGCCGGGATCGGCTCCACCGTGGGACAGTTCCTCAAGATGTCCGATGAGCGGATCAAGACGCTTGTGGCGTGCGGGGCAGCGGGCGGAATCGCCGCCACCTTCAACGCCCCTATCGCCGGGGCGATGTTTTCCCTGGAGGTCCTCATGGGGCAGGTCACTCTCGACTTCAGTCTGGTGGTTCTCTCCTCAGTGGCCTCGGCCATCGTCTCACGCGCCGCGCTGGGCGATTTTCCTTCCTTCACCGTTCCAACGTATAGCCTGCAGAGCGCAAATGAGATGCCGTTGTACCTAGTGCTTGGTATCCTGGCCGGACTTGCGGCGGTGGCTTTTGTCCGAGTTCTGTACTGGTTCGAGGATCGCTTTGACTCGTGGCGCGTTCGTCCCTACTTAATACCCGCCGTGGGGGGCCTCCTTGTAGGCGTAATGGGGGTCTTCCTTCCTCAAGTCTTCGGGACCGGTTTCCCGGCCATTGAGGATGCGCTGAACGGGAGGACGCCCTTTCTCCTTCTCGCGGTTCTCATCTTTGCCAAGATGCTTAGTACCTCGCTCACCTTGGGTTCTGGCGGGTCCGGGGGAGTCTTTGCCCCGGCTCTGTTTGTGGGGGCAATGCTGGGCGGAGCGTACGGCCACCTGGTCCATGGCATCTTTCCGAGCTTTACTGCGGGTGCGGGGGCCTATGCCCTGGTCGGAATGGGAGCGGTCTTCGGTGGGGCAGCCCAGGCGCCCATCACCGCCATTATCATTATCTTCGAGATGACCGGCGACTACCATATCATCCTGCCGATCATGACCAGTACCGTGATCAGTGTCCTGATCTATAACGTGCTGAACAAGGAGACCATCTACACCCTGAAGCTCGTGAAGCGAGGTATAAGGTTCCGGGCGGGCCGAGACATCGATATTATGGCTGCGACGCCGGTCCGCGAGGCCATGACCCATCGGCTCCTCTGGGTACCTGAGGAAATGACCGTCGAGGGGTTCCTCGAGCGGTCCGCCGAGGAGCAGCATGAGTGGTTCCCGGTGTTGAACCAGAACGGGGAACTGACCGGGGTCGTGACGGCCCAGGACGTCCAGAAGGCCCTCGGGAATGGAGATCTGCAGGCCAAGGTGGGAGACTTGTCGACGAAGGATCTCGTTACGGTGACTCCACATAACAGCCTGCACGATGTCCTCGTTCGGTTCCATGTGCGGGACCTGGGGCACTTGCCCGTAGTGGATCCGGATGACCCGAAGAAGTTGCTCGGTATTATTTCGCGTGCTCACCTCGTCCGAGCGTACAATCGCGCCCTGATTGACAAACATTTGCTCTAGCCTACCAGGAAGCGTGCCGGTCGATCCTGCAGCCATTCTGGCCGATTTGAATCCGCCGCAGCGGGAGGCGGTTATCCTCACCGAGGGCCCGCTCCTCATCCTCGCCGGGGCCGGATCGGGGAAGACGCGCGTCATCACTCACCGGATTGCGTATCTGATCGGTGAGCTCAACGTTCGACCTTGGAATGTCCTCGCCGTGACCTTCACCAACAAGGCTGCCGAAGAGATGCGAGAGCGGGTGGCGAAGCTTTTAGGGGGAGAAGGGCTCAATGTTTGGGTGGGAACCTTCCATGCCACGTGCCTCAAGATCCTGCGGAAACACGCCCAGCACATGGGTCTCCGGTCCTCCTTTCTGATTTACGATGAGAGCGATCAGCTGGCCCTCTTGCGGGCGTGCCTCAGAGAACTGGACCTGAGCGAACGGGTGATCCATCCGAGGGTGGTGCAGGCTAGGATCAGTCGGGCCAAGAATGACCTCCTGACGCCCGCCGAGTATGCCGCCCAGGCGGCCGATTACCTGGAAGAGCGGGTCGCCAGGGTCTATTACCGGTACCAGGCGGCCCTGCAGCGAAATGGCGCTCTTGACTTTGACGACCTCCTGACCGAAACGGTGCGGCTCTTCGTTGAGCGACCGGTGATTCTGAACTCCTATCAGGACCTCTGGGGCTATATCATGGTAGATGAGTATCAGGATACCAATCACGCCCAGTATCGGCTCATCCGGCTGTTGGCCGAACGCCATCAGAACCTGGCGGTGGTCGGGGATGACGATCAGTCGATCTATCGATGGCGGGGAGCAGACCTCGGGAATATCTTGGATTTTGAGCGGGACTATCCGCTCTGCAAGGTGATCCGCCTCGAGCAAAACTATCGCTCGACCAAACGCATCCTGGACGCGGCCTCTTCCGTCATCGCCTGGAACCGGGGCCGTAAGGAAAAGAGGCTGTGGACCGACAACGAGGAGGGTGAGCCAATCGGTTTTTGCCACGCGAGGGACGAAGAAGATGAAGCAACCTTCATCGTGAAGACCATGCGACAGCTTGCCGTGCAGGAGGGATACAGCTTTGACGAGTTCGCCGTCTTCTATCGAGTGAACGCCCAGTCCAGAGTCTTAGAGGATGTCCTGAGGCGGGTCGTCGTTCCATACGTCATCGTGGGGGGTCTCAGGTTCTATGAGAGGAAAGAGATTCGAGACCTCTTGGCCTATCTGCGATTGATAGCCAACCCCGCCGACTCGGTGAGCTTTCTCCGAGTGGTCAATGTTCCAACGAGGGGGATCGGCCGGACAACCACAGACCGGCTGTCGGAATTTGCGAAGGGCAAAGGGCTCTCCCTCTGGGAGGTCGGTGGGGAGATCGAAAAACACGGACTGCTGCCGGCACGACAGCTCAAGGCCCTCCAAGATTTTCAGACTCTGATCGAGCGATTTGTGGCCCGACTTCCCGCAACCTCGGTCCCGGATTTGATCTCGGCCCTCCTGCAAGAGACTGGCTACGTGGCGGAATTGGAGGAGGAAGGAACCCCGGAAGCGGCAAGCCGGATCGAGAATCTGCGGGAGCTCGTCTCTGCTGCTCAGGACTTTACCGAACGGAGTGAAGACACATCGCTGCAAGCGTTCCTGGATATGGTCAGTCTGCTCACCGATGTCGACGAAGGCTTGAGGGATACGGGAGGCAAGGTGACCCTGATGACCCTGCACATGGCAAAGGGCCTAGAGTTTCCCGTGGTCTTCATCGCGGGCATGGAGGAAGGGCTCTTTCCCCATGGTCGCGCCTACACCGATCCCGAAGAACTGGAGGAGGAACGGCGGCTCTGCTATGTAGGGATGACCCGAGCCAAGAGGCGCCTTTTCCTTACCTTGGCGGTGCAGCGACGGCTTTACGGCGCAGAGAGCTACAATCTTCCCTCTCGGTTTTTGGAAGAGATCACGCCGCACCTCATTGAGCGCATCGAGGCGCCGATTCCCTCCGCTGGCTCTTTACCTGAAGGCTTTGATGAGCCTGGCGTGCGGTATGAGGTAGAGGCTGACCAGACTCCGTTTGTAGACTTCTATCAGCCCGGGGTTCGGGTGCGGCATCCAGAATGGGGCGTGGGCCGGATCCGGGAGCGGATTGGTGATGGAGAAGAGATCAAGGTGGTGGTCACCTTTCCTGGGATTGGGACGAAAAAGCTCAAGGTGAAATACGCCCAGCTCTCGCGGGCGTGAAGGGAGAACGGTTCAGGATAGCATCCTTCGTCGGCGGAAAATTCCGCGGTTCGCTGGATTCTGTTGCAACAGCACCTTTGGCCCCTCGCTCCGGGCCTCCCGCGGCGACCCTAAGCGGCGGCTTACGGCCTGGGTCCCTCCGTGTTCACTCTCCCTGCAAAGAAGACGGGCATGGATCGCGTCTCGGTTTCCCAGCCCGTCGCCCGCCGAGGGGCCCCGCCGCTCCCGGCAATGTCGCTCGGGACCTGCAGGTGTAGCCTATGAAAGTAGAAATCGCGAGGAGAGTCCCGGTTCTTCTGCAGGGCGAGGGGAGCTAGGCCTGGACCCGGCGGAACCTGGTTTGCGGCCGGCCAGGGGGACCCCCACCGGAGCGAAGTGGAGATGGGGGATGGCCGTCCTGACGCAGTGGCAAATTGCCCGGCGCGGAAGTACTGGCTTTCGCTAGACCGACCCGTGGAATTGTTCCGCCGGGGAAGACCCACTCCCCGAGCCCCTCGGGGCACTGCTACGCAAAGAGGCCTGAAGGGAGGGGCCAAAGGTGGTGATGCTTTCATCGGAAAATCTTTGTGGGCCCATCGTGAAATGCTATCATCGCTATAGTTTCCTTTGGAGGAGGAGACGATGAAGATCACACGGCAAGAGGTGGAGCATGTGGCGAGGCTCGCCCGGCTGGCCCTTTCTGACGAGGAAAGGGAGAGGACGCGGGCTCAACTGGACGCGATCCTGACGTACATCGACAAGCTGAACCAGCTGGATACCACTGAGGTCGAACCCACTTCCCATGTCATCCCCATGACCAATGTTTTCCGCGAGGATGAGGTCCGCCCATCCCTTGCTCAGGAACAGGCCTTGGCGAATGCCCCTGATCGGCAGGAGGCTCTCTTCCGCGTTCCTCGTATTCTCGAAGAATAGGCTCAGGGTCCACCGTTCAGAGTTCATGGTTCAGGGTTCTAGTAAGTGATCGCTGCGATGGAGATCTGCCAGCTCGGCATTCATGGATTGCAGAAACTCCTCCGCCACCGGAAGGTGACGGCCCGCGAGGTGCTGACGGCCTTTCTCAAGCGCATCGCGCAAGCGGAAGGGAAGGTCCAGGCGTATATGGCCGTCACGGGCCGGGAAGCGTTGGGGATGGCTACTCGTCTAGATCGACGCCTCGCGCGGGGGGAAGACGTCGGTCCCTTGGCCGGCATTCCACTCGCCATCAAGGATGTCATCTGCACGCAGGGCATCCCGACCACCTGCTCCTCCAAGATTCTTGACGGATTTGTTCCCCCCTACGACGCGACGGTAATGAGGCGCCTCTACCAGGCTGGCACGGTCCTCCTCGGCAAAACGAATATGGATGAATTTGCCATGGGGTCTTCCACGGAGAATTCGGGGTACAAGGTCACCCGAAATCCTTGGGACTTGAACCGGGTTCCAGGGGGATCCAGCGGGGGATCAGCCGCGGCTGTGGCGGCTGACCTTTGCGCCGGAGCACTCGGCTCAGACACGGGGGGCTCGATCCGCCAGCCAGCCGCCCTTTGCGGGATCGTGGGGCTGAAACCCACGTATGGACGCATCTCCCGATACGGGCTTGTCGCCTTCGCCTCATCGCTGGATCAGATCGGGCCCATGACCAAAGATGTTCGGGATGCGGCAATCCTCTTGAACGTCATCGCCGGTTATGATCCCTGCGACTCGACCTCCGTGGACGCGCCTATACCAGATTACACGGCTGCACTGGGCAAGGAGATTAAAGGGCTGCGGATCGGTATCCCAGATGAGTACTTCGTCGAGGGGACGGACCCGGAAGTCGAAACAGCCATCCGGCAGGCCATCAGTGTTTTGGAATCCTTGGGAGCGAAGGCAGAGCGCATCACGCTGCGCCACACCGAGTACGCGGTAGCAACCTACTATCTGGTGGCTACGGCGGAGGCGAGCTCGAATTTGGCCCGGTATGATGGGGTGAAGTATGGTATCCGAGCTCCTGCGAGCAAAGACCTTCTCACCATGTACACGAAGACTCGGCAGGAGGGATTCGGTGCCGAGGTGAAACGACGGATTATGTTGGGAACGTATGCCCTGAGTGCCGGATACTATGACGCGTACTATTTGAAAGCATTGAAGGTACGGACCTTGATCCGGAAGGACTTCGAGGAGGCCTTCAAACGGTGCGAAGTGATCGTGACCCCGACCGCACCCAGTGCTGCCTTCCGTCTTGGCGAGAAGACCGAGGATCCCTTGACCATGTATCTTTCCGATATCTTCACGATCTCTGCGAACCTCGTAGGGATCCCGGGGATCTCCCTCCCGTGTGGTTTTACCAAAACCGGCCTCCCCATAGGTCTACAGCTCCTGGGGAAGCCCTTTGATGAGGAGACCCTCCTACAGGTGGCCTTTGCCTACGAACAGGCCACCAATTGGCACACACGCAAACCCCCACTCTAGGGGCGTTAAACGATGACCGATGACCGCCAACTAAGGGCTCGGAGGGACCTTGCTCAGCAGCGCCATATTCTCCGAGAATTTGGAATCTCCTCCTCGCCCTTTCCGACTTCGGTCATCGGTCATCGGTCGTCGGTCATCGAGCGAAGCTGATGTTGTACTTTGCGTATGGCTCAAATATGGAGCGGGTCTGGTTCAAGAGGCTTTGCCCGGGGGGCAAATTTGTCTCGGCAGCCAAGCTCAGGGACTACGATATTACCTTTGCACACAGCTCAACCATGTGGGGTGGCGGGGCGGCAGATCTGAAGCCCGCACCGGGAAGAGTCGTGGAAGGGGTTCTCTGGGAAGTCAACGAACAGGATCTGAAATCCCTGGATCAGTATGAAGGGGTTCCCGTTGACTATATCCGGAAGACGGTGGCGGTAGAGGGGAAAGATGGAAAATCATGCGAGGCCTTCGCATATATTGTGGCCCGTCCGGGTGGCTATCGACCGCCATCGAAACGCTATGTGCGGCTCCTGGTACAGGGAGCCGAAGAGCACGGACTGTCCGATGAATATGTCATGCGACTGGAGGCGATTAAGACCTCTGGGTGAGTACCGACAACAGGCGACGAATGGAAACGGTCATCGGTGATTGGTCATCGTACCGTGGGTGATGACGTATGGGCAGTGAGCTCAAATACGAGGCGGTGATCGGACTCGAGGTGCATGCGCAGCTGTTCACTGAATCAAAGATCTTCTGCGGCTGTAGCACCCGGTTCGGTGAGGCGCCGAACTCTCAGACCTGCCCCGTCTGTCTGGGAATGCCGGGTGTCTTGCCGGTTCTCAATAAGAAGGCGGTCGATTACGCCATTCGCACTGCCCTGGCGGTCCATGGTACGGTGGAGCCTCGGTCTCGGTTTGCCCGAAAGAACTATTTTTACCCCGATCTCCCCAAGGACTATCAGATCTCTCAGTACGAGCTCCCGCTGGCCACCGGCGGCTATGTGGAGACCACTGACCACGGACAAGTCAAACGGGTGCGGATTCGGCGGGTTCATCTGGAAGAAGATGCGGGAAAACTCCTCCATGCTGGGACCATGGATCAGGCGGAGTATAGCCTGGTGGATTTCAATCGCTGTGGCGTACCATTGATCGAAATGGTTACGGAGCCGGACCTGCGCACGCCTGAGGAGGCGGCGGAGTTTTTAAAACAGTTTCGCACGATCCTCCAATATCTTGGGGTGTCACAGGGAAACATGGAGGAGGGAAATCTGCGCTGCGACGCCAATGTGTCGGTCCGCCCTGAGGGGACCGCGGACTACGGGGTCAAGACCGAGGTCAAAAACATGAACTCCTTCAAAAACGTCCAACGGGCGTTAGAATATGAGATTCAGCGACAGATCGGGCTTTTGGGATCGGGTCAACAGATCGTCCAGGAAACTCGCCTCTGGGATCCCGAGCAGGGGATTACTCTCCCCATGCGGGGGAAAGAGGAGGCCCACGACTACCGTTACTTCCCAGAGCCGGATTTGGTTCGCGTCGAGGTTTCCCCGGTCTGGATTGAGGAGATCGCGGTGAATCTTCCGGAACTTCCCGCAGAGCGGCGCCGTCGGTTCGTGCAGGCGTATGGGCTACCGGAGTATGATGCGGCAGTGCTCACTGCCAATAAGGCGCTCGCTGACTATTTTGAAGAGTGTACCCAGCTCCACCGGGACCCCAAGATAGTGAGCAACTGGATCATGTCCGAGCTATTGGGATATCTCAATCGCGAGGGGAAAGACATCACCGAGAGCCCCGTCACCCCTGACCACTTGGCCGTCCTCCTGAAGTTGATCCAGGACGACGTTATCAGCGGGAAGATGGCCAAGGCGGTTTTCGAAGAGATGTATCAGACAGGAAGAAATCCTGAGGTGATCATCCAAGAGAAGGGACTGATCCAGATTACCGACAGGGAAGAGCTCGGACGGATCGTGGATCAGGTTCTGGTCGAGAATCCTGGCCCCATATCCGACTTCAAGGCGGGAAAGGAGAAGGCCCTCACGGCTTTGGTCGGGGCGGTGATGCGCGTGACCAAAGGAAAGGCCAATCCAAAACTGATTAACGATCTGCTCCGAGAAAAGCTGTCCGGTCGGTAGGCGCTCATCCTACGGAAAACCCCCGAGAGGTTTCTCCCTTGTGACATCAGAAGGAATCACGGATGCGAATCGCCTTGGTTACTCCCTACTACTACCCGTCCACGCGTGGCAATGCGATCACGGTGCAGCGGATCGCATCAGGACTCCGGAAGCGCGGACATCAAATCGCAGTCTACTCGCTCGAAGCCTTTCGGGATCGGCAGGAAATCCCTCCGGCCATCCGGGATTTTGGTCCTGACCTTGTCCACGGGTTTCACGCATTTATGACCGGAGACCTGGTGGTGGCGGAGGCGGCGGGAGCCGGGGTACCATCCTTGGTCACCATCACCGGCACCGATGTTAACCACGATCTGTTCGATACGGAGCGGCGGGGAAGGGTGGTCGAGGTACTGAAAGAGACTCAGGGTGTTGTGACTTTTCATCAGAGCATCGAGAAAAAGCTTCTCGGGGAAGTCCCTGAGCTTCACGGAAGGATCAGGGTGATCAGGCAGACGGTCACGTGCGACGGCAAACCAGACGATCACCGCACGCAGTGGGGTCTCGATTCCCGGCACATCATCTTCTTCTTGCCAGCAGGGATTCGCAGAGTAAAGAATCTTCCCTTCTGTATCCCTCCCCTCGCACGTCTCCAGGCCCGTTACGCGGATCTTCGCGTCCTTTTTGCCGGCCCCATTGTTGAGGAAGAGGAGGCAAAACACCTCGTGGGGCTCCTTGCAGGCCACGAGTGGGCCCGCTATTTGGGGGAGATTCCTCATCAGGTGATCTGCAGCATGATGCAAGTGGTCGACGTGGTAGTCAACTCCTCCCTCTCGGAGGGGGGAATGTCCAATGCCGTCCTCGAGGCCATGAGTCGAGAGGTGGCAGTCCTTGCCTCGGATATTGAAGGGAATCGATCCATTATCGTTGACGAGGTGGACGGCCTCCTGTTTACCTCCGAAGATGACTTTGAGCGGAAAGCTGAGCGTCTCATTGTTGATCCTGAGCTTCGCCGACGTCTGGGCGGGCAGGCAAAGGTGAAGATCGAAAAGGAGTTCTGTTGGGAGCGGGAGATCGATGCCTACGAGCAGTTTTACCGTGACGTGCGCGGAGCCGGGGTCGGGGACTGATGGAAAGCCAGTTCCGCATAGGACACGAGAAGCAAGCCGCGATATGAGATGATCACATGGATATTCGAGCGTTAGAGGTCTTTTGCAAGATCGTCGAGCTGAAGAGCTTCTCGAAGGCAGCCGAGGCGGTTTATCTGACCCAACCGACGGTGAGCGGCCACATCAAGGGGCTCGAGGAGTTTGTCGGGCTCAAGCTCTTGGACCGGCTCGGTCGGGAGGTGGTGCTGACCAAGGCGGGCGAGCTCCTCTACGGCTACGCCAAGCAGATCCTGGCCTTGAGGAACCAGGCACTCCAAGCCCTGGAAGAGTATAAGGGCTCCTTGAAGGGCCATCTGATCATCGGGGGAAGCAACATTCCCGGTGAGTACGTCCTTCCAGCCCTCTTGGCCCGGTTCAAGGCCCAACACCCGGAGATTTCCATCACCTTGAGGATTGGAGACTCGCGGGAGATCGCCCGCGGGGTCTTGGAGGGGACCTATGAGCTCGGGGCCGTAGGGGCCAAGTTCGACGACGGGCAGCTTATCTACACGAAGCTCCTTGAAGATGAGCTGGTTGTTGCCTTGCCACCGGAGCACGCGTGGGTCTCGCGGACTGCAGTTTCCTTGGCGGAGGTCTTGGGACAGCCCATCATCTTACGGGAGGTAGGGTCGGGATCAAGAAAGGTCTTCGAGGATGCCCTCCGGTCCGCAGGCCTCGACACGAGTTCGCTCACCGTGGTCGCAGAGATCGGAAGTACCGAGGCGATCCGCCAGGCCGTCAAGGGTGGCGCGGGGGTCTCTGTGATTTCATTTCGTGCTATCCAGGAAGACTTGGAGCACAGAACGCTGCGCATGATCCCCCTTGAAGGCTTGCGACTTACCCGGGACTTCTATCTGATCTACCACAAGAACCGCTCCCGCTCTCCCCTCTGCGAGACCTTTGCTACTTTTGTCCTAAATGCAGTAAGCTCCTCCCCAACCAAATAAGCTCTGAGCTGTCACGTCTGTTCCTCCCTCAGCCGTTATTGGATTTTCCAATCATTGCTATCGAATTTATCAGGAATAAAACCGATCAAAATGGCATATAGTATAAGAATTACCTATTTGACTTATTGTTTAAGGCGATATATTGGTTTTTGATGTTAACCTGAAACCCTCTCAGGGACCTACCGGCGAGGAGGTACACACACATGCGTAACGTTTTGAGTTTCCTTGTGGCGATATTTGTTCTTGGTCTGGTGTCCGGCGTGGGCGCGGAGACGCCCAAGGTCTTGCGGGTGTCGGCGATCCCGGACGAAAACCCCCAAGAGCTCTTGCGTATTTACACGCCCTTCACCGAATATCTCTCGAAAGAGTTAGGGATGCCGGTGAAGTTTGTCCCAGTGATCGATTATGCTGCCACGGTTGAAGGACTGGCCGCCAACAAGCTGGACCTGGTTTGGTACGGCGGCTTCACCTCAGTCCAGGCGGTTCGCCGGACGGATGGGAAAGCCACCCGGCTGGTGATGCGTGAAGAGGATGCGGTGTTCAAGAGCGTCTTCATCACCCGTCCGGACACCGGCATCACCACGCTGAGTGACTTGAAATGGAAGACCTTCTCCTTCGGCAGCGTCTCATCAACCTCCGGTCACCTGATGCCGCGGTACTTTCTCCTAAAAAA
This sequence comes from Methylomirabilales bacterium (SeqCode), assembly GCA_041599135.1. Lineage (GTDB taxonomy): Bacteria > Methylomirabilota > Methylomirabilia > Methylomirabilales > CSP1-5 > CSP1-5. The sequence continues at coordinate 17,999 of JBFHXD010000007.1, forward strand.
CGGGATCAACCCGGACCAGGACTTCGCCCAAAAGGCCGCCTTTAGTGGGGCTCACGATGCCACCGCCCTTTGGGTCGAAGGAGGGAAGGTGGATGCGGGTGCGTTGAACTTCCTGGTGTGGGAGAAGCTTGTCAAGAATGGCAATGTGGACACGCAAAAGGTGAAGGTCTTTTGGACCACGCCACCGTACGTGGACTACGTCTGGACGGTCCGAAGCGACCTGGATCCGGCCCTCAGGGAACGGATCGCGGCGGCGTTCCTGAAGCTGAAGTACGACGATCCGGCGCATCAAAAGCTCCTCGACCTGCACCGGACAAAAGGCTATATCCCCGCGAAGGACGAGGACTGGAAAGGGATCGAGGAGGCTGCGAAGGCCGCGGGCCTCCTGAAGTAGCTCCCGTCATTTCTCTCCCACGAACCAATCGCACACGGCTGAAAGCCTGAGCGTTTCAGGGGGCGCTTTTCCTTTTTCAGTATTCTCGGCAGGGAGTAAGCACCGATGTATCGTCTGGAAAATATTCGCAAGGTCTTTAACGGCGACTTGGTCGCCGTCGACCATGTGTCGCTGAAAATCACCCCCGGCGAGCAGGTGGCCATCATCGGTCCGTCGGGGGCGGGGAAGACCACATTATTCCGGCTCTTGAATCTGACACTGCGGCCGGACGGAGGTGTGCTCTGGTTGGGGAATTCCGACGTCGGCGAGCTCCGCGGCCGGGCCCTACGGGCGACTCGACGGCGGATCGGGACGATCTACCAACAGCACAACCTCGTACCGCGCCTGCCGGTCGTGCACAACGTCTTGGCAGGGCGGCTCGGAGCTTGGTCCGGATGGCGAGCGGTCTGGTCGCTTTTCCGACCCCAAGACCTTCATTCGGCATACGCAGCGCTTTCTCAGGTCGGCATTCCCGAGAAGCTCTACGCGAGGACCGATGAACTGTCCGGCGGGCAGCAGCAGCGCGTGGCCATTGCCCGGGTGCTGGTCCAGAATCCAGAGGTCATCCTGGCCGATGAGCCGGTTGCGTCGGTGGATCCGAATCTGGCCCATTCCATCGTGAAGCTGCTCGTAGAGATTAGCCAGACGTCCGGCATGACGTTGGTCATGAACCTGCACAGCGTGGAGCTAGCCCTCACGTATTTTCCGCGGGTGATCGGATTTCGGGAGGGACGGATCCAGTTTGACAGGCCACCCGCCGAACTGAATGATGACCTCCTCTCCCGGCTCTACGCCGGCATGAGCCGGTCCGAGGCGCAAGAGGCCGGAATCGACGCTGACTATGAAGCCCCCTTCACCTCCTCCTGCGGCCCCCTCCTTCCGGGAAAGTAAGACGTTTATCCACTGGCTATTCGTGGCCAGCCTGGTTGGCGTCTTCCTGTGGAGCGCCCGGATGGCACAGGTGGACCTGGGCGCTTTGCTGGACGAGCGGGCGCTGGGCAACTTCGTAAAATTCTTTGCGGGGGCCTTTCCGCCGGACCTGAGCCCGGACTTCCTTGGTTTCCTGGTCAAGCCCACCATAGAAACGATTCAGATTTCGATCCTAGGGACCGCCATCGCTGTGGCCATCGGATTCCCCCTCGGCCTGCTCGGGACCGCCACGCTTGCTTTCCGCGGTATCCTCCACGGTCGTGAGATCGCGGGCGCGCCCTCGCGACGCTTGGTGCGTTTTCTGCCTTACGCCGCCTCCCGCGCGCTGCTTAGCCTGTTTCGAAGCATCCCGGAGTTCGTGTGGGCCCTGATGTTCGTGAAGGGGGTGGGGCTTGGGCCCTTCCCGGGCGTCTTAGCCATCGGCGTCGCGTACGGGGGGATGATCGGGAAGATCTATTCGGAGATTTTGGAGGCGGTGGACCCCCAGCCGCTTGAGGCCCTGCAGGCGACGGGAGCCAGTCGGTGGCAGATCGTTCTGTACGGCTTTCTCCCGCAGGCTTATCCCAACTTCGTTTCTTACACCCTGTACCGGTGGGAGTGTGCCATCCGGGCATCGGCCGTTTTGGGTCTGGTGGGTGCCGGTGGGCTGGGACAGGAGATCGAGATTTCGATGCGGATGTTCGATTTTCACCAAGTCTTCACACTGGTTATCATCCTGTTTGCCCTGGTCGCGGGCGTGGACTGGCTGAGCGCCCGCATCCGGCAACGTGTCTTCGCAAGGTAGACTATGGCTCCGGTACATGCACGCACAGCTGACCGGTACGGCGTGACCACGCCATCGAGCCGGTGGTTCCCGTACGCAATGACGGCTGCCGTCGCAGTCCTGGTCTGGTGGAGCGCCCGAGGGACCGAGGTTGACCTGGCCATGCTACTCCGGGATGGGCCGCGGGCGATTCTGTCCTACACGACGAGGCTCTTCCCACCCGATCTGAGTTCCGGGTTCCTCGCGAACACCGCTGTGGGGACGCTAGAAACGCTGGCGATCTCCATCATGGGGAGCCTGCTTTCGATGCTCGTGGCCTTTGCCGTGGTCTTTTTCGCCAGCGCGAATCTGATGTATACCGGAGTGTTGTTCGAGCGAGAGCAACTCGGCCCAGCGGGGCGTGGGCTCCGGGTTTCGGTCTATCTCCTGGCGAAGGGCCTCCTGAACATCCTCAGGTCGATCCCGGAGATCGTCTGGGCCACGGTCTTCGTTTTTGCTGTGGGGCTTGGCCCCTTCCCGGGCGTGTTAGCCCTGGGGGTTCATAATGGTGGGGTCCTGGGAAAGCTGTTCGGCGAGGTTTTGGAGAATGTGGACCGACGCCCCATCGAGGCCCTCCAGACGACCGGAGCCAGCCGGTTTCAGATCCTCATCTATGGGATTCTCCCGCAAGCACTCCCTCACTTCCTCTCATATTCCCTCTACCGATGGGAGGTAAACATCCGGGCGGCAGCGATACTGGGATTGGTCGGGGCTGGCGGTCTGGGCCAGCGGATCCACATTGCGGTCAGTCTCTTTCTCGAGAACCAGCTCCTTACCCTTCTGGTGGCGATCTACATTGTCGTCACGCTCGTCGATTATCTCAGCGCCTACCTGCGAAGCCTTCTGTAATCACCCTGCCATAAATACGATTAGCTGGCACAGTCCATGCAGAGGGTAAAGTAGCCGCCCGCCGCCTTGGATAATATAGGCGATCCCCGGAACCCGACCCGCCTAAAAGCTACGAGATTCAGTGCAAGGCGGTGGCGGGACTTGGAGGATTCCCATGGCATTCGTACTCGTCGTTGATGCCGATCCGGACAACAGCGTTCGACTGCAAAAGGCTCTAGAATTGGCAGGATACGGAGCTTCAGTAGCCTCCAGCGGGACATCTGCCCTGACGATGTTGAGACGGCGTCGGCCCGACCTGGTCGTGAGCCAGTCCGTGATCGACGACATGTATGGCACCGAACTCGTCTCGGACATCCGGGCCGACGGCAAGACCAAAGACATTCCGGTTATCTTGCTGGTCGACCGGGCTTCGAACATGGGGATTGCGACTCAAACTAAAGCGGATATGATTCTTCCGGATAACTCGCCCGTTGCCACTGTGGTGACTCGCGTGGGGACGCTATTGCAACTGCGCGGGCTTCAAGCCGGGGAACCGATCACAGACTCCGGTCAGGAAGCAGCGGTGGAAGCCACCCAGGAGGTACCCGCGCAGACCCTGCAAGGTTCCTTGGCAGTCATGGACATGACCGAGGTCGCCCAAGCGGTCGCCATCGGTAAGAAAACAGGGCGTCTCCTGCTATCCCTGCCCCCCGGCGAGGCGGTCATCCTCTTTGAGTCTGGTCGGGTCGTGCATGCGGAATTCAGAGGAGAGACCGGAGAAAAGGCGTTTAAGGCGATCGCGGTGGCCTCGCATCAAGAGCGCAGTGGGACCTTCTCCTTCACTCCGGTCGGAGTCAAGGGTGCATCCAACCTCCCGAAAACCATTCAGAAAGATTTGGAAACTCTCCTGCTAAACATTGCCGTGGAGATAGATGAGATGGGACGGGACAAGGGAAGAACCGTGTCCTAAGCCATTCTCCATCTCTTCGCACATTCCTCCCCATTTTCATAAACACTGCGGACGACGTCGGCTTCTCCAGCCCAAGAGATACCTTGCAAACCCCCATAACGTGGCGTTCGTTATCCCCCGTCTTGGCCAAGCCTTCCATTTTGCCCGCATCAGGGCATCTTTTCCTCCGTGTGGGACTACGGGCTTCTTTTCGTCAAAAGGGGTGTCTTGGAGAAGATTAGCTCGGGAAGGAGGAAAAGAGGGTCTTAAAATCGTCGAGTTGATCAAGAAGCTTAGGGAGGAGCTCCAGCCATGGCCCTTCCGTTCCTTCAACCACGCGGAGGCCAAGCGTGTACAGGCCGGGCTCCTCGGGCTCCTTCTTACACCAGCGGACCTCAACCTTGAACAAAATGGTCTGCTCGGTGACCCCGACGGATTCAAACGAGAAATCCAGGGTCGCTCCTTGAGCAAAATCGTCTGAGGCTTGCACTCGAAGCCCAGTCTTGCTGATGTCCAAGAGTGTCACAGGATGGGGCGGGCGTCCATCCTGATGGAGCGCCGTCATGATTCCGAGTTGATCGATCTGGTCCAGAGGGTGTCGCTCTTCCATCCGCCACATGACGCTTGGAGGAACCAGATCACCAAAGAGATGGGACGCCGAAGTGAGAAAGGACAAACCGACGGTCGCCTCTTGCTTGATCCGGGTAAGTTCTTCAAGGCCAGATTTGGCATTCTTCTGAGTGGGGGTCAGGCGAGGTTCCAACGATTGGGCTCTCAGGGTAATAAACTTCGAAAGCACCTCTGAATCGCCCTTCCGGACGAGGTACCGTTCGGCTTCGGCCTCGAAGATCTCGATCTTGTCGAGATCGTCATTCCGGAGGGCCTCCTGGTACCCGGCCAGCAGGGTAGACGCGGATTCCACTTCCCAGCGACGAAGGAGTTTTTCCTTTAAGGTGTAGCGGTCGATCACCCGATACAGATCGCTGACAGCCTTTCGCGCCTGTTCGATCAAATCTTCCTGTGCCGGTTGCAGGACAGCCTCAAACTCCTTTTCCTTCTCGATGACCTTGAGACGAAAGGCGTTGAGCAGCCCTTCGGTCTCTTGGAGGAGGCGCTGTTGCCTCTCCTTGATTTTCTCCTTTGCCTCAACCGTAGATAGCCCTTGCTCGGCCATGATTGAGCGTACTTCCCCTATGAACTCTTCGAACAGCTGGAGAGAGCGCCGAGCCATGGCTCTGAGATCTTCCACCAGTAGGGCCTCCGTTAGACATTAAAAAATGGGCACTTATAGTGATTTTTTGCAACGTCCATGCCACATTATCCGGCGAGCGAAGCTGCCACACTTCGCCTCCATGGGAGTCGTCCGGCGGCCGCGAGGCGAAGCGAAAATCGGCACCCTCCTTGCATGGAAGGCCTGACGACCATGGGGTGTGGAACCCCCCAATAATGACACTAGTTTTGCTGGGTCCGTTACTGAGGGGGATGGTGCTCCGAATGCGCACAGGCCACCGAATTCCGACATGCCGACGAGGGATGCATAGCCCCGAGATCCGCCCACCGCGATGGACCGTCTAAAAGCTTTTTCATGTCACTTGGAGTGACATCCACCCTTTATTGAACAGTCGAAGATTAGCTTAGACGAGGGGAGGACTGGAGAGACATGATATCGTTCGTACGGGGCCGCTTCGCGGATGTGAACAAGGAGTTGTGGCTGGTCTTGTCCTTGTTCGCCATCGCTGGTGTCATGAATTTCTTGGTCTCGTCGCATCGCATGGTGTTGGGCTTCTACACGCTTCCCACCTTGTTCTCAGCCTATTACTACGGCCGCCGGCACGCGACGCTCACGGCGTGTGCCAGCCTCTTCATGGTCATTTTGCTAGTGTACTTCAACCCCATGTTGTTCAGCAACCAAGGCGTGGTCTTTCCAGAAGAAAAATGGTACGACATCACGGTCTGGGGAGGCATTTTGGTGGTGACCGCCTACACGATGGGCACCCTCTACGAACACAAGGCGAATCACATTCGCGAGTTGCGCGAGACGTACCATGGGGTCTTACTCATCCTGCGTCACTTCATCTCCAAGGACAAGTATACCCAGAACCACTCCTACCGGGTTTCGATCTACGCCGCCAAGATCGCCTCGTATCTTGGACTCAATGGTACGCGAATCGAAGATGTCCGGGCGGCTGCCCTGCTGCATGACATCGGAAAGATGGATATTAGCCGGCAGATCCTCTACAAGGCGGCCCGTCTGAGCGAGCATGAATTCGAGGAGATGAAGCGTCACGTGGAGAAGGGTGTAGAAATGCTGGAGCCGGTCGGCGGCTCGCTGCGCCGGGTGCTCCCCATCATTTTGGCGCATCACGACCGCTTCGATGGAACCGGCTACCATCCCACCCGTGGGCAAGATATTCCGCTAGAAGCCCGCATCATTGCGGTGGCCGATGTGTATGATTCTCTTACCAGCGATCGACCCTACCGGAAGGCGATGTCGCCCTTCGATGCAAAAGAGGTCATTGTCAAGGAGTCGGGAACTGGGTTTGATCCCCAGGTGGTTGACGCATTCTTGGCTGGATTCCGCAGGGGTGAAATGGAAGTCCCTGAGGTTCTGGAGTAGTGTCATCACACGACGCGCTAGGAACTATTTCAGAGTCCGGCACCAGGAGGACCGATGGCGACCATCCTGATCGTCGATGATGAGCCGATCCTGCGACAGATGGTCCGCGAGCATTTGGAGCGGCATGGCCTGCAGATCGAGGAGGCGGGGAACGGCCAGGAGGCTCTCGAGTCTGCCCACCGGGTAAGTCCAGATCTCATCCTCCTTGACATCATGATGCCCGGCCTCAACGGGCTGCAGGTCTGCCAAACCCTCAGGGAGCAAGAGGCAACCAGGGCCATTCCAGTAGTGCTTCTCACTTCTCAGGACGGCTTGGAGGATCGGATCCGGGGCCTAGATGCGGGGGCCAACGATTACCTCACAAAGCCCGTCCAGCCGGGCGAGCTCTTGGCCCGGGTCAAAGCCCATCTGCGAACGCGGGAGTTATGGGAAGATATAGAGCAGCAACAGAAGGACTTGGCCCAGCTCCTCGAGCTGTCGAAGGCCGTTGCCTCCACTCTCCGGCCATCCGAGATCTTCCACCTGATTGTGGAGCGCACCGCGCAGCTGGTCAACGCCCTTCGCTGTTCGCTCGTGATTATTGGAGAAGAGGAAAAGGGCTACGTCGTTGCTTCTCAGGATAATCCGAGAATCACGCGTCTACCAATCACTCTTGAACAGTATCCAGAGATTCAAGAGGCAATCCGGCGGCAGCACCCAGTCATGGTGGAGGACATCAGCCAAGATCCGCTCATGGCTGAGGTGCGCAACAAGATGTCGCCATTACAGTTCCGCTCCCTCCTGGTCGTGCCGATTAACCTGCGCGCCAAGGTGGTCGGAACACTCGTCCTCCGCATGGCGCGTTCGACTGCTCCCTTTACGGCGCGGGAGATGCAACTGTGTCAGCTCATTGGTGAACTCGCCGCCATCTCCCTGCAGAACGCCCACCTCTTCGAGAGTCTGGAGCTGGCCAACCTGAACCTGGAGCAGCTCACGCTGATCGACGATCTGACGCAGGTCTATAATCGTCGCTTCCTTTTCCGGAAATTGGAGGAGGAAGTGGAACGCGCCAAGTGGTATGGACAGCCTCTCTGCTGCATCATGCTCGACGTGGACGACTTTAAGGAGGTCAACGATCGCTATGGACATGCCCAAGGGGACGTGGTCCTGAGAGAGCTGGCGGGCGTGATCCAAGACGTGATTCGACGGGGTGACGTCCTCGCCCGGTACGGGGGCGAAGAGTTCGTACTCCTCCTCCCTCAGACAGAGGGCGAGGGGGCCTGGACGGAGGGGGAACGCATCCGCCGGAAGATCCGCGAGCATGCATTTCCTGGAATTGAGCCTTTACTGCCTGTGACGGTGAGCATGGGAATCGCCAACTATCCCTTGAACTCCATCACGGAGGCGGGCGACCTCCTCAAGCTGGCTGACCGGGCTATGTACGCCGCGAAGCATGCCGGCAAGGACGGCATCGCATGTTCTTGGGCGCCGGCGGAGGCTTCTAATTGACCAGGTTGCACCTTTGGGCGAACGGAATAGATGGAGGAATCAGCCAGTCACAGGGCGGCTGGTCGCGGGGGCCTTAGTGGAGAAGGCGGTGCGGGATAAGTGGCGGAGGCGTGTGGGAATCGAACCCACCGGCCCGCTTTTGGCAGGCCCACCGGTTTTGAAGACCGGGAAAGCCACCAGGCCCAATCCGCCTCCGTCCCATATCAAAGCAACGTAAGTGTAACAGTCGGCTCCCCTCTTGCGCAAGGCTCTTCAGCCCGGAGGATGGTCGAGCCTTGGAATGACTTTGACAATATTATATTGAGATTGGGAGAGTACGACGATGACAGATCTGCGCGAGGAAGGACAACCTCGCATTCTGGTCGTGGATGATCAAGAGGAAAATCTGGAACTCCTCGAGGCCTTGCTCAGCGTTCATGACTACCAAATCATCCGAGCCAGAAACGGGCAGGAGGCCCTCACCCAGGTCGCAGAGGAACCGCCTGATCTCATCCTGCTCGATACCCACATGCCCCCACCGGATGGTTACCAGGTCTGCAAAGAGATTAAGCAGAACGAGGATACTCGCTTGATCCCGATCATCATCGTGACGACGTCCGGCGAACTGGAGAGTCGTGTCCGTGGGATCGAGGCCGGGGCCGATGACTTCCTGACGAAGCCAGTCCACCGCGTTGAACTGGATGCCCGGGTCGGCTCCCTGCTAAGACTCAAGCAGTTTACCAATGAGCTGGAAAATGTGGAGGGCGTTCTCGTTAGTCTGGGCCTCGCCGTCGAGGCGAAGGATCCTTCAACCCAAGGACACTGCGAGCGCCTGGCCGATTATGGGGTCCAGCTCGGGCGACGGTTCGGCCTTCCCGCTGATCATCTCATGGCACTGCGTCGAGCAGGATATCTCCATGATCTCGGGAAGATCGCTGTCCCCGAAGCAATCCTCCTCAAACCGGGCCGCCTGACGCCTGAAGAGTGGGAGGTCATGCGGAAACATCCCGAGGTGGGCGAACGGATCTGTGCGCCCTTGCGATCGATGCGCCTGGTGCTTCCGATTATCCGCCACCACCACGAGCGGTGGGATGGCAGTGGCTACCCAGACCGCCTGAAGGGGGAAATGATCCCGCTCACTGCCAGGATCCTCCAGATCGTGGATGTGTTCGACGCCCTCAGGACTGAACGGCCCTACAAGGCAGGCCTCTCTTCTGCCGAGGCCCTGAAGATCCTCGAAGAAGAGAACAACAGGGGATGGTATGATCCCAAAGTGGTGGCCGAATTTGTCGCGATGTGTAGAGGCGCTGAGGGGCTTTGAAGACGGCGTCAACGGCCTTTCTGTGGTAGGAGGGCCTCTTCGGGGATGAGGAGCTCAGGGATTTCGTCCACGCTGCGGATGAACTTGAAGTCCAGACCTTGGCGAATCTCTTCCGGAACATCCTCCAAGTCTTTGGCGTTTCGCTCAGGGAGGATCACCCCTTTCAACCCGGCCCGCTTCGCCGCGAGCGCCTTTTCCTTGATTCCACCGACCTGAAGAACCTGCCCCCGGAGGGTGATCTCTCCCGTCATCCCGATCTCGCTCTGAACCGGGCGACCCGTTACCAGCGAGAACAGGGCTGTATACATGGTGATCCCGGCAGACGGCCCATCCTTTGGGATAGCTCCCGCAGGGACGTGAATATGGATGTCCTGTTTGATGAAGTAATCTTCAGGGAGACCCAGCTCGCGAGAACGGCTTCGGATAGCACTCAAGGCCGCTTCGGCTGATTCCTTCATCACTTCACCCAGGGAACCAGTCAAGATGAGATTCCCCTTCCCCGGCATCTTTGTAGCCTCTACAAAGATGATATCGCCGCCGGTAGAGGTCCAGGCAAGCCCGATCGCGACTCCTGGCTGAGAGGTCCGTTCAGCCACCTCCGAGAAGAACTTGACAGGGCCGAGAAAGGGGTGGAGGTCTTCTGCAGTAATCGTGACAGGATCAGTCCGCCCCTCTGAGACTTTCTTGGCCACAGCCCGACAGATGGTCGCAATTTCCCTTTCCAAGTTCCGCACCCCAGCTTCTCGGGTGTAGGAGTTGGTAATCCCGAGGATGGCGTCGTCGGCAAAAGTCAGCTGTTCCGTGGTAAGACCGTGGGCATCGACTTCCTTCGGGATCAAGTACCGCTTCGCGATCTGGAGCTTTTCCGAATCGGTGTACCCCGGCAACTCCAGCACCTCCATCCGGTCCCGGAGGGCGGGAGGGACGGGGTCGAGGATGTTGGCAGTCGCGATGAACATCACCCGGGAGAGGTCAAAAGGGATCTCCAGATAGTGGTCAGAAAAGCTCGTATTCTGTTCTGGGTCCAGTACCTCGAGGAGCGCGGCGGATGGGTCCCCTCGGAAGTCGGCCCCGATCTTGTCCACCTCGTCCAGCATGAAGACGGGATTGTTGCTGTTAGCCTTCCGGATGCCCTGGATGATTCGGCCTGGGAGGGCGCCAACATAGGTCCGGCGATGGCCCCGGATCTCTGCCTCGTCCCTGATCCCCCCGAGAGAGATGCGGACGAACTTCCGGCCTAACGCGGCTGCAATGGAGTGCCCCAAGGAAGTCTTTCCGACGCCCGGAGGGCCGACAAAGCACAGGATGGGTCCTTTCATGTCCCGCTTCAGCTTGCGAACCGCCAGGTACTCCACGATCCGCTTTTTCACCTTCTCAAGGTCGTAGTGGTCCTTGTCGAGAATCTGCTCGGCCGCAGCGATGTCCAAGCGATCCTCGGTCACCCTGAGCCAGGGGAGATCGAGGATCCATTCGAGATAGGTCCGGACCACGCTGTACTCCGCCGCAGCCGGCGGCATCCGGGAGAACCGCCCGAGTTCCCTCTGCGCGACCTCTCGGACCTCGTCCGGCATGGGAGTTTCTTCGATCCGTCGGCGGAGTTCCTCGACCTCCTGGGTCCGCTCATCCCCTTCCCCCAGCTCCTGCTGGATGGCTTTGAGTTGCTCCCGCAGGTAGTACTCTCGCTGCCCCTTTTCCATCCCCGCCTTGACCTGCGCTTGGATCTGGCTACTGAGCTCCAGTGCCTCAAGTTGTGCCGTCAAGCGTTCGGTGACGCGCCTCATGCGGCGCTTGATCTCCGTCGCCTCGAGCACCTCCTGCTTCTCCTCCACCGAGAGGTTCAAGTTCGAGGCAATCATATCGGCGAGCATCCCGCCTTCATCAATGTTCAGAGCCAGGATGGAGAGTTCGGCGGGTAGGTGGGGAGAAAGTTCCACTGCCTGCTGGAAGAGGCGGCGCAGATTGACCATCAGCGCCTCGACCTCCTTGTCTATCTCACCCACATCGGACAGCGGCTCGATCCGTGCGCGAAAGTAGGGGTCAGTCTGGGTGATCTTATCGAGGCGGATTCGGTCGAGGCCTTGAGCCATGATGCTGATGGTCCCGTCGGGAAGCTTGATCATCTTGGCGATGACCGCCGCGGTCCCCACCGGAAAGAAATCCTCCGGGCCGGGGTCTTCCACCTCTTTGTTCTTGAGGGCCACGACCCCAATAATCCGGTTTCCCATCACCGCCTCATCCACGAGGCGCATCGACTTTTCTTGCCCGACCAGGATAGGAATAATGACGTAGGGAAATAGGACACTGCCGCGGAGGGGCAGGATGGGGAGTTCCGAAGGAATCTGGGGACCGGCTCCCGTGAGTGTGCTCTGTGCTGTTTCCTGCGCTGCCATGGAGTCTCCCGGCGTCGCTGATTACTCGCTGAGAATCTGGACTGGGGTCGTTTTGGGAACCGCTCCCTTGGGGATGGTGATCTGGAGGAACCCGTCCCGATACGTGGCTTCTACCGGGTCGCGAGGTGGAGAAAAGTCGAGGCTCAGCCATCGCTCGAAGGCCCCAAACTCGATCTCCATCTGATGACATCGTTTCGCATCAAGGGGGGCAGCGACGCGCCGGGCTCCGGCTATCCGGAGACGATTCCCTTCAAGCGTCACCTCGATGTCCTCCCGCTTTGCGCCGGCAATTTCCATCACGATGACGAGCGCCGAGCTTGTTTCGTAGACGTCGATCGCCGGCTTGAAGCTGGAGCCCCGGACAAGGGTAGGGCGTCCCCGGTGGAGCAGGCTCTCCATCATCTCCGCCAAGCGGGCGCGGAGTTGCTGGAACTCCCGCTCGATATCCTCTGCTGGATGCCTCATAGACCTCTCGCTATTCTGGCCGGCACGCGAGTCGTTTTCCGACTTGATGAGTGTCCGCGCTCAACTCATCTGCAGAATTGCCTCTCACACCTCTTTCCTACGATAACAGAAGGCGGGCGGAGGATCAACCGGTCCCGCTATCTTGTCGACGGGTGAGGAGGTGAGTAGAATGAGTGAGAGGCGATTGGAAGGAGGCGCGGATGGAACACGGCATCACGATCGTGGAGGGGATCCGGGTGGGGCATGCCAGCGACTTCGAGGCGTGCACCGGATGTACGGTCTTCCTCTGTGAAGGAGGAGCTGTCGGGGGGGTGGACGTGCGGGGTTGGGCGTCGGGAACGAGGGAACTCGACGCACTAGCTCCCCATCACGTCGTGGACAAGGTCCATGGGGTGCTGCTCGCAGGAGGCTCCGCTTTCGGGCTCGATGCGGCGGGCGGGGTTATGCGGTACTTGGAAAAGCGAGGCATTGGCTTTGATGTCGGCGTGACCAAGGTACCCATTGTGCCCGCCGCCATCCTTTTTGATCTCGGAATTGGAGACTCCCAAACGCGACCGGATGCGGCGATGGGGTACCAGGCTTGCGAAGCAGCGCAGGAGGGACGCGTGGAGGAGGGGAGCGTCGGCGTCGGAACGGGAGCAACAGTGGGAAAACTTTTCGGGGTCCAGCACGCCATGAAGGGTGGAGTGGGGATCACCAGCGTGGAATTTTCCGGAGGCCTCAGGGTTGGGGCATTGGCCGCCGTGAACGCCTTTGGTGATGTCCTGGACCCCTCGACAGGGGCTATTGTAGCCGGGGCACGCGACCCCGTGACGGGAACGCTCGCAGATACCTTTCTCCAAATGAAGCAGGGACGGCTTCGTCGTACCTTCCACAGTCAGAGCACGACGTTGGCGGTGATCGCAACGAATGCCCGCCTGACGAAGGGTGAGGCGATCCTCGTGGCTCGAATGGGGCAGGGGGGGTTGGCCCGGACCATCTCGCCGGTCCACACGGCCTTTGATGGGGATGTTATCTTCACCCTGGCGACCGGACGGGTGGATGGGGACGTCAATCTGGTGGGGCAAGCCGGGGCCGAGATTGTGGCCGCGGCTGTGCTGCGGGCTGTGAAGACCGCCAGAAGTCTTGGGGGGGTCCCGGCCTATCAGGATTTTCGTTCCTGACGAATATCTGTTCGTAGATTGCAGCTGGGCCTTATAACAGCTTGAAATGGGCGGCAAGAAGTTGCGGTGTAGGGGTTACCGGGGGGCTGCGGGGGGTAAAAGCAGGGATAAAGGTACCTAGCTCTTCTCCTCGGCCTTCTCTTCGGTCCCTTTTGCCTCCTTCGGGGTGACGTCTATGGCCTCCTTGCCCGAAGTGGCATCTTTGAATCCCCGGATAGCCTTGCCCATGCCACTGCCGATCTCCGGGAGGCGGTTGGCCCCGAAGACGATCAGGACGATGAACAGAATCACCAGAAGCTCTGGAACGCCCAGTCCGAACATCGCTCCTCCTGAGGGTGTGAGCAACCCTTTTTTAATCGGACCTTCCTAAGGTAAAGATCGTATATCTCCCCCCGCCTGTCAACGGAAAACTGGTCCCTCTTACTGACCGTAAAGCACCCGTTCATCTCCTGAACGCCTGGTGAGCTTGATCTGGTCGAAGTGCTCAAGAAAGGGGATGGCGTGCTTTCGGGTGAGCCTCAGCAGGTCCTTGAAGGTGGGGACAGAAATCGAGGGATGGCTCTTGAAGTGGGCGAGGAGAAGAGCCTTCGCCCGCTCGTAGGCCTCCCGATGAAGATACAGATCATCCTTCAGCTTGATCAGGATTCCCTGCTCCACGAGACGGAAGAAGACCGCCTGGGCTGCCCTGCGGTCTCCGCCTGCACCTTTGAGGGCCTGCTCCATGGTCGGGGGTTGGAGTCCCGCCTGGTGGTATAGGTTCTCGAAACGCTGCTCGACTGCTGCCTCTGCTGGCGAGAGCTGCGGGCGGTGTGCCGCAAGACGGACTCGGTCCCGGTCCTGGGCGACTTCTCCCGCTTCGGACAGGTCGGTCAGGAGCAGGGTAAAAAGGGGTGGAGAGGCCCTCGCTCCCATACGACTCCGGAGCTCCTCCTTCGAGATCCCCTCCCGCAAGGGGTGCTGGCTGTGGAACTGTTTCAGCAGGCTGAGTATCGTGCCTTTGAGATCGTCATAGACCTCGCGATGGAGGTAGGCTTCTCCCTCCCGTCCCCTGAGACTAGAGATCTTCCCGAGTCCCAAGAGCTCTTGCAATTGCCCGTGAAGGATGTCAGGGTCGAGGCCGGCGATGGAACGCAGTGTCGGCAGCGAAAGGGGGGAGTTGCTACTTTTTAAGAGCTCCAGGAGACGGTCCCGAGAGGACCCGTGCTCCAGAATCTTCAGATGGGCGATGACCTCCGGCCGCCTCCGTCGCCTGAAGGGCGCACAGGGGTCCAGGATGATCCCGCCGCCAATCGTGGTCATCGGAGAATAGCTCCGGAGGACGTACCGGTCGTGCAGTTGGGCAGCCGTGGGCTGTTCGAGTCTCAGGTGCACATACGCCTCTCCCCCCGGGTTCACCTCTTCGCGATCCAGGAGAATGACCCGCGCCAGGATCTCGGCTGTACCGAGATGGAATCGGACGCGGGCCCGGCTCCTCAGCGGCTTCGGGGCGTCCGGCAGCAGTGCCAGGGTCGCCTCCATCGATGTGCTGACCTGCAAGGTGTGAGGGGAACAGAGAATATCCCCGCGCTCGATCTGGTCGGTCTCGATCCCGGGGACGTTGACCGCCGTTCTCTGGGCAGCAAAGGCCTGTTCGACACTCTCGTTGTGGACCTGCAGCCGCCGAACCCGCGAGTGCAGGTCTTTCGGGAGGATCGTCACGTCGTCGCCGATGGCAAGGGTGCCGGCCCAGAGCGTGCCAGTCACGACGGTACCAAAGCCTCGGATCGTGAAGACCCGATCAATGGGCAATCGTACGACCCCATCCACCCCTCGAGGATGAGTTTCGGTGGCGAGGCTGGCAAGGGTGTCTCGACGTTCGGCGAGGCCCTCGCCACTGAGGGCGGAGACCGGGACGATCGGCGCATCCTGCAGGAATGTTCCTGCGAGAAAGGTCCGTACTTCCTCTGACACCAGATCGAGCCAATCCGGATCTACCAGGTCTTTCTTGGTGACCGCGACGAGCCCCCGCCGGATGCCGAGGAGTTCACAGATGTGTAGGTGCTCCCGGGTCTGGGGCATGACCCCTTCGTCGGCGGCGATGACCAGGATGACCAGATCGATCCCACCGACGCCAGCCAGCATCGTCTTCACGAACCGTTCGTGGCCGGGGACATCCACGATCCCCAGGGTGATCTCGTCCCCAAGGCGCAGAGAGGCAAAGCCGAGCTCGATGGAAATTCCGCGCTCCTTCTCTTCCTTGAGCCGGTCGGTGTCAATCCCGGTCAGCGCCTTCACCAGGGCGGTCTTCCCGTGGTCGATATGGCCGGCGGTCCCGAGGACGATGTGTTTCATCCGCAGACCCTCCCGAGTCGGAGATGTCCCAGCCTTACACGATCCTGCATTGCAGCGGAATTATACGGAGCCACCCGTGAAACCTCAAGAGCGTTCCTGGCAATATACGCGGTCGAAGAAGGAGAAAGCGCAGACGGCTGAATCCTGGAAGGGCTTATCGGGCGGGTGTCGGCTCGGGAACCGTGTAGAGAATCCGCTCTGGATGGGTGTAGAGATTAAAACCATCTCCGCGAGCGTAACCGATCAGCGTAATGCCGAGCTGTTTTGCCCCTTCGATAGCTAAGGATGTGGGGGAGGTCCGTGAGATGATGAAGGGGGTTCCCATGTGGGCCCCCTTACGGAGCATCTCCGAAGAGATCCGCCCGGTGCTCAAAAGAATGCGCCCCTGGGTCTGGATCTCCTTTAACAACGCCTCTCCCATAATCTTGTCGAGCGCGTTGTGACGGCCGACATCCTCCGCAGCGATGAGCAGCGTCTCCCCATCGCTCAGGGCTGCCCCGTGAACCCCTCGGGTCGCATTGTACAGGGTGCAGGCTTCAAACAGCTGTCGCATGAGCGGGTAGACCTGGTCCGGGCGGAGCAGGTCGTCGGACATAATCGGTGGGTATTGCTGCAGGGCGAGTGAGAAGGT
The DNA here is from genome assembly GCA_041599135.1 of Methylomirabilales bacterium (SeqCode). Classification (GTDB taxonomy): domain Bacteria; phylum Methylomirabilota; class Methylomirabilia; order Methylomirabilales; family CSP1-5; genus CSP1-5. The sequence continues at coordinate 34,326 of JBFHXD010000007.1, forward strand.
AATCCCGCCGCTGCACCCAGAGGTAAAGACACGCCTGGTGGGGAGGGTAAACGGCTTGGTCAGAGTGACCTCGGCAAGGCCCATCTCTTCGTGGATCTCGAGCGAGGCAATCTCCGAGAGATCTTCGATGATGCCTTCGAAGGAGAGAAACCCCACCACCAGACAGTCCAGCTTAACCGGAGTGCTCATCATGGTGGCCAGCTCTTGGCCGTTCACCATGATCGTCAGGGGTCGTTCCGTGACCACGCCCTTCTCGAGTGACTCGAATCGTCCTGCCTTGTAACGGTAGACACTCACGCTACCCGCCGCCAGGGTATATGTTAAAGGGCCATTTGGAGGGAGGAAAATCGAGAGGCTGCTTGAACTCGCCTCCCCACACGATGACAAATCGAAGAATCAATCCCCCCAATAAGGCCAGGCCGAAATAGGAGTATGCCAACGCCGGAATGGGCCGCTTGGTCAGGAAGCTCGCTGCAGCGAGGAGAAATGGAAGCGCTAGCGCCACCCCGACGACCCCTCCCCAGAACCAGGACGACAGGTCTCCTTTCGTGAGGTGATGGACGACGAAGCCGCCCCCCTTCGCTGTTCCTGCCAGATATCCCATGAAGCTGTAGAGTTCGATGGACTCAACGAGAATGGCAATCCCCATAAAAAGAGTCAGCCATCGAATCACGTCCGAGCGATCCCGATCTTGCAAGCCAACGGGGCCTCCCCACGGCAAACCGATCTGTGTAACGATGAGGGTTGCAATGCCGGCGAGCGCAATTCCGGTCGTGATTCCGGAGTTCAAGAACATAATGGGCAGGTATTTCTTACTCCAGAGGGGGATGAAACCCTCACCGCTCAATAGAAACCCGGTGTACACTGCGAGTGCGATCGCCACGGGAATCCCGACGATGTCGACCACAATCCGGGCTCGGCGCTCCACTCTGAAATACCATAGGCCTATGTAGGCCGCAGACACGGCCATGAAGGGCGCGAGGATCCACGCGCCGATGACCATCCAGGACTGAAAGTTTTTGAAGAAGAGGGGAAACAGGATCCCCCGCTCCGGCTTCCCCAGGTGCAGTGTCAGAAAGATTCCCCCTATGGCCGCCATGGGGAAGGCCAGATACCCAGCAGCCTTGGCGACAACTTCAAACCGGGGGACCTTCAGACTGATGAGATCGCAGATTGCCGCAACGATGAAGATGCCGGCTGCCAATCCGCCGAAAAAGAGATACATCGGCACGTGAGGCGTCGCCGCCCACTTGTGGGTCATGAACTGGACAAGTGGGCCACTCGGATCCAACTGTTGAACTGGTGGCATCGCTAACCCCTCCTGCCCACGGGTTACACCTTCTTATTAATAAAGAAGACCATAGAGAGGAAATCCCCACCGGCACCCTTCAGGATACCGGTGGGGATCCCGGTAACTCAAGTACAAACTGAGGCCGCTGCGTTTGCCCCGCTAGAACCGCGTGCCCGTCGGATAGGAGGTCTCCCACCCCCACGCACCGCCACCAGAGCCGCGGGCGGCCATTCGCTGGCGCACCACATTGGCCACCTCCTCGGCATCTCCGGCCACTAGTGCCTTGGTCGAGCAGACCGAGGCACACATGGGCAGCTTCCCCTCGGCAATCCGGTTGGACCCGTACATTCGCCGCTCCTTCTCTGAGAGGGGCTCCTCGGGCCCACCAGCGCAGTAAGTACACTTGTCCATGACGCCCCGCGCCCCAAAGGGGTCGGCCTTGGGGAACTGCGGTGCCCCAAAGGGACAGGCGTATAGGCAATACCCACACCCGATGCAGGTCTCCTTGTTGACGTGGACGATTCCATCCGGCCGATGGTACAGGGCATCCACCGGACAGACGGCCACGCACGGTGCCTTGGAGCAGTGCATGCAGGGGACGGCGACATTGGTTTCCCCCGGCTGCCCCTCGTTCACCGTGACCACCCGGATGCGAGCAATGCCCTGCGGGACATTATTCTCGTTCTTGCACGCGACCTCACAGCCGCCGCATTCGATGCAGCGCTTGACGTCGATGTAGAACTTCATCCGCGCAGAGGTCAATTGCGCCATAGCTCACACCTCCTTAGGCCTTCCGGATCCGGCAAAGGCCTGTCTTGGTTTCCTGCATCTGGGTGACTCGGTCATAGCCGTAATTCGCGACAGTATTGGCCGACTCGCCGATACCATAGGGTACTGTCCCCTCGGGGAACTTGTGGGCAAGCGACTTCCCCTCGAAGGAACCGCCCCAGTGGAAGGGGAGGAAGATAGTGTCGGGCCCCACCCGGCGGGTCACCTTGGCCTGGACCTTGACCATGCTGGGCTTGTCGTCTAAGTCCTCGGGCGACTCGATGATCATCCAGTCACCATTCTTGATCCCGTGGTCGTTGGCC
>JBFHXD010000008.1:0-35748 GCA_041599135.1 Methylomirabilales bacterium (SeqCode)
GGGGAAGAAGGCAAATTCTTCGTCTGGACGCCGGCCGAAATTGAAGTGATTTTGGGTGAAGAGGAAGGGCGGCGGTTCTGCGCCTACTACGACATCACGCCTCACGGCAACTGGGAGGGGAAGAGTATCGCGAACGTCCGGCGCACGCTGGATCAAGTCGCGGCCAGGCTCGAGATCCAACCAGAGGCGCTGCAGGCGTCACTCGAACGGGCGCGACCAAAGCTCTACGAGGCCCGGCAACAGCGGATTCCACCCGGGCTCGACGATAAGATCCTCACCGCCTGGAACGGATTAATGATCAGCGCAATGGCCGAGGGGTATCGCGTCCTCGGCGACCGGCGCTACCTCGACGCCGGCGTACGGGCCGCCGACTTCCTCCTCAACACGCTGGTCAGAACCGACGGCCGGCTGCTTCGGACGTATCGGACAGGCAAGGCACATCTCGACGCCTACCTCGAGGACTACGCCTACCTGGCCGAGGCCCTGATCGACCTGTACGAGGCGGGCGGCGCATCTCATTATCTCACTGAGTCGTTGCGCCTGGTCGAGATCCTGCTCGCCGACTTTGTGGATGCAGAGAACGGGGCCTTCTATTCCACGGCGCGGGACCACGAATCACTGATTGTGCGACATCGGGAAGGAAATGATGGTGCCACCCCAGGCGGCAACGCGGTGGCGGCCTCCGCGCTGGCTCGCATTTCGTTTCACTTCGATCGCGAAGACCTCCGGCGCGCAGCAGAGCGCGCAATCGCCGCCTATGGCAAACAGATCAGCCGAATCCCCCACGCCTTTGCCAAGAGCTTGATGGTGGTGGAACTGCTGCTCAACGGGCCCGTAGAGCTGGCGCTGATTGGCACCGGCGGGGAAGCCGGTTTTGAAGTACTCCGCACAGAAGTCGGTCGTCACTATCTCCCCAACAGGATCATTGCGCACCACGATCCGGCTGCGGGTGATCCTCCTCGCTTCCCGCTGCTCGAAGGAAAGGAACTGGTCAACGGGCAGGCAGCGCTCTATCTTTGCCAAAACTTCGCCTGTCAGGCGCCCCTCACCGATCCCGCGTTGGTGGCGGCCGCCCTGAGCGCTCCTGGTTCGGCATCCGAAGACAAAAGGCGGTCGGTTGTTGGGACGTTCCTCTCTGGGAGCGCAACCCCGGCGGACACCGCCGCCTACGCCTCCCGCTTTACGTCTCTGGGCTATGTCCCTCTTGGTTCGACGGGTCTTACGACGAGCAAGGTGGGATTCGGGGGGTACCGTATTGACGACGAGACTCCGAGCCACCGCGACGCCCTCGAAAAGGCCTTGCTCGGCGGCTGCAACCTGATTGACACATCGACCAACTACACCGATGGCGGCAGCGAGCGTTGCGTCGGCACGGCGCTGGGCGCGCTCGTGCGGGGCGGCAAACTGCGCCGTGAGGAAGTGATCGTTGTGTCGAAGATCGGCTACGTCCAGGGGACGAACCTCGCCCACGTCCAGGAACGGGAGGCAGCGGGCCGACCCTTTCCAGAGATGGTCAAATACATGGACGGCTGCTGGCACTGTATCCATCCCGAGTTCCTCTACGCGCAGCTCGAGCGGTCACTTTCTCGGTTCCAGCTCGAGACGTTGGATGTCTGCCTGCTCCACAATCCCGAGTACTTTTTCTCCGATGCGAAGAAGCGAGGCCGCAGGCCTCTCGAAAGCCTCCGGGCAGAGTTCTACCGGCGACTCCGCGACGCCTTTACCTTCTTCGAAAGCCAGGTGGCGGCGGGCAAGATTCGATGGTATGGCGTTTCTTCGAACACGGCGGTTTCACCCGCATCCGACCCGGAGGGAACCTCGCTCAGCCACATGCTGATCGCGGCCCGGGAAGCCGGAGGCCCCGACCACCACTTCCGCGTCCTTCAGGTGCCGATGAACCTGTTCGAGGCGGGTGGTGTCCTGGAACCAAATACGGGTCCGGACAATCGCCAAACAGTCCTCAAGGCGGCTGTAGAGGCAGGCGTGGGCATTCTGCTGAACCGCCCGCTCAATGCCATCGTCGGCAACCGCATGGTTCGCCTGGCTACCTTCGTCGTCGAGAACGAGGCTCTCGACATCGATGCCCAACTCAAGGCCGTGGCCGATCTGGAAGCGGAGTGGCGCCGGCGGCTCGCTCCAGGGATCACAGTGTCCCGCGGGAGCCTCTCCCCCGACCAATTCTTTCAATGGGCAGATCAGCTCCAGGGTCTCTCGGGCCGCGTTGAAGGCCTTGAACACTGGGAGTACATCGAGGCGCAGATCCTGCCACAGGTTACTCGCTTGTTTGTAGCCATTGACAAAGGTATTTCAGGAGAGCTCGAGCCGGTGTGGAAATCCTGGCGGTCCCGCTACCTCGAGGATCTTGAGAAGTTATTGGCCGAATTTCGCCGCCAGGCGGCAATGAAGAGCCAGCGGCAGAGTGATGCAGTCTCGGCAGCGATCGATCCCTTGCTGCCGGCTGAGATACGGGGCGAGAGTCTTTCCCGAAAGGCGCTCTGGGTGCTGGCCAGCACCCCCGGCGTCAGCTGCGTGCTGAACGGCATGCGAAGGCCAGCCTACGTTGACGACTCCCTCGGCATCCTCACCTGGCCCCCGCTACCCGATGTTGTCCCGCTCTACCAGGCCATCCAAACCCTCAGGCTGCCGCGTCTGTAGGCCCACGAGCCGTACCCTCAAAAAACTCGAGTTCGAATACTTCTGCATACATATCCTGCTGCACATTCTCTTGAGCAATCTTACGGTTCACGTTGAGAATGCGCTCATCAAGACCTTGGTTTCTGGTATTCAAGTTCCGTTGCTGCTGAGATGCGTGGAACCGTAGTAACTGGCCCTTCCACTCTGCATCTTTTTCCCCAAATACCGTATACACGTCATGGCGCATGCTAATGGTCTTCGGATCTCTGTTCAAGAATGCTGTGATCGGATACCCCGCCTCCAAGGCGATTCTTCGAAAGAGCGCATAGGTCCTTTGATGGTCAACATTTGTATCATTGCCGTGCGGAAGAAATACAAAGTCCGGCCGTATGTGTAGAAAATGATCCCGAACACGTTCACAATTTATGTCGTTCTCTATGATATTGCCCGCATGGTCTTCTTCGAGTCTCAGAAAACTCAGATGTGATGCTGGTAACCCGAAAAACTGACAGCTTGCCCTTTGCTCCTGTTCTCTCACCCCACCTTTTACCTGCCTCGTTGAAGGAGAGCAAAAGCCGTCCTCGACCCCACTCGCGCCGGAGCTTAACACTGCCACGTATATCGAGTTTCCATTCTCATTGAAAAAACGCATTGTGATCCCTATTTCATCAAAATCATCCGGGTGAGGGGCCAAAACCAAAATGACGCGCTCCTGAGGCACTTTAATTGAATGAAGAAAAACGGGCACTTCAGCTGTAAATGACTCTTTCATTTCACACAAATCTCATGCCACCAATTCAGTTCACAGGGGGAGTCTGATGAGCTGGCGAAGTCGGTTTTCGGTGGCTGTCAGCTCGTGGGCACGCGCCGCCTTGGTCATTGCGCGAAGCCTGGGGTAGTCATTGCGCTGCTCTTCCAAGAGATCCCGAGCGAAGGACCCATCCCGAATTTCGTGGATAATCTGTCGGAGGAGGTTCTTGGTCTCATCGGGTAACACCCGTCGAGCGTACGCGTGGATGCCGTACTGACAGGCGGGTGAGGCATGCGTCTCGATCATGGGATACAGGCCAATCCGGGCCGCCTCGCGGAGGACCTCGCCGAGTTCCCCGGAGCCATGCAGCTCCATGAGGACCGCTTCGGCGGGGTAGCCCTCTTCAATGAGCACCTCATAGGCCAGCTGAAGCGCCCGCACGACCAACGGGTACGTGAAGTGCTCTGAGAAATGGTCAAGCTCGAGCTCCTGGGCAAAGCTGATCTCGAATGCGCCGGCCCGTGTGGCTCCGATTCCCTTCGCCAACGCCAGGACGCGCTGCAGTCCCCGTCCGGTATGGTCCTGTCCAACATACACATAGGCCGGAACACCTCTCCCGTGGATGAATAGCTCACGGACATACTTGCCAGGCATCCGGGGAGCAAGTAGTAACAGATCGACAGGGTCAGGGAGCTGTATCACCCCATACCGGATCGCAAATCCGTGGGCAAACACTAAGGCTTTACCCGGTGCCATGGCCTGCTGGATGTATTGGCTGTACACCTCCGCCTGCACCTCGTCCGGGATGAGCAAGAGTATAATGTCAGCGCGAGCTGCAGCCTCGGAAATGTCCCGGACATCGAACCCATCCCCTTTTGCCCGGTCGCGGTACGCGTCGGCACGGTTGCCGATCACCACATTGATTCCCGAATCCCGAAGATTCAACGCCTGGGCCTGCCCTTGAATCCCATAGCCGATGATCGCGACCGTCTCATGAGCAATATGGGAAAGATCGGCGTGCTCCTCGTAGTAGACCTTCACCATGAAACGTCCTCCGTGACATCCTCTACGCTTTGTGATGCGTTCGGGAAGAGACTAGACCTTGCTATGCTCGGGTTGCCACTGGAAGGTGCCATCGGGGAGAGGGATCGACTTGAAGTCGCCAAACAGGTGGGGCGCTTCTTTTTTCATGATCTCGGCCACCTTCCCGAAGATGAGGCGGATCTCTACCTCGGCTCCGGGCTCGGTCCGGGCCTCGATCACCCATCGGAGCGTTCTGGCATTGGCCGACCAGATAATCGTGGTCGCTACCCCATCAGGCGCGACCCGGCGCATGGCTGAGGTCAGGACCTTCTTTTCGTGGAACGGGCGCCCCTCGATCGACAGCGCCTCCGCCATGCGCTGCTGAGCTTCTTCACTTTTTCGAACGGCCTCTTCGAAGATCGCAAGCGCCTCTGGGCTGTCACGGATCTCCGGGGGGACCCACATGCCGATCTCTGTCAGGCGCACAAAGCGGAGGCTTTCTTGACTGATGGCAGTTCCGGCTCGATGTCTTACCAGTTCGTGGGTGAAAACCCGACTGCAATTGAAGAAGGCGAAGGTCCAGTTCGCATGCTCTATGACGCTGCCGTGCTTGACGGTGAGAATGTTTTCCAGGTAGGCCTTGCTCCCCTCTCGAACCCTGGTGACGTTGGGATTGAGACCCGGCTCGAAGGAACGATAACAGGACCGCCCCGCAACCTCGATGAGCTTTTCAGCTCCTGACGGGGCGTCGGTGTCCCAGTCAGCGGCGCCCACCGCTTGCAGATACGCGGCAAGCCCTTCCTCATTAATCGCCGGGCGGGCCAGGAGAAAGACCTGCGGTTCAACCTGCTTCATATCGTCCTCGCAACCGTCGTGCACCTATTCTTATTGTCTCGATCTTGTCCAGTCAAGAAAAATGCTCCAGCTCATTCCAGGCATTCAGGTGGCAGCAGCCAACAGTCAGATCGAAATCGTGGTGACCACTGCTCATCGGCCCGGCTCGGGAAGGACCTCTTCGTCGTCGGCGAAACAGCTTAGAGGGGTGCCCTTTTCGCAGGTCTCGCCCACCGGGAAGAAAATCGATGTTGTGGTCGCCTGCGTTGGTGGTGCCCCCTACCTCGCGATCGAAATCGTCAGTGTCTTATGATCGAGGGCTTGTCGCCGGAAGCGCGGGTTTCCCCTTCCTCCGAAGTCGGCCCTCCCCTCGCCGCGGAGAGACCGGATATGATGACTTGCTGACTGCTGACAGCTGATCGCAAATTAAAATGGTAGCGACGCGGAGACGAGCAAATAGCGACCTAAAAATTCCCCGAGAAAGACCGTGATCACGGCCACGTAGTAGAAACCGGTGGCTGCCTGGACGTTGGGGAGACGCAGGCAATTCAAAATGACCAGCGCGAGGACCAAGGAGGCACCGATCCCGACGAACATTCTGCCCAAGAGGAGGATCCAGTGCTCACCCAAGAGTCGGACCCACTCCCCGTTCCCCGGACCAAAGCCGTAGACGAGGAGAGTAAAGAGGGCCGGGAGCGCGCCCTGGAGCAGAATAACTATACAGAACACATCCGAAACCCGCTTGATGAGCCGGACAGGCAGGTGAGGCTCGTTCAGGTACCGGTGCCCCAAAAGCAGGCCGACCAGTGCCATCCCAAGGAGCACGGCCGAGGTGAGGGCATTTGTCGTTCCGAGCATGATGCCTAAGGGCCCGGCTGCTGGGATGGGATAGCGCAAAACATCGACTACCAGCAAGGCTACGCCTGCCAGGATGGCCAGATAATGCAGGACTCCTGCGCCGGGACTCCCCGGAACAAACCAGGTTAATGTAAATGCAAGCAAGAGGGTGACAAAAAGGACGCTTGACCACACCACAATCCCCCCCTGCCCCCAGGAACGCCAAAGGGCCAGCCCTTCCACCGCGAGGAGGATCAGACCACATATCCGAAAAAATTGGCGGCTGATGGCTCCAGAAGGGATCAAGAGCAGGGCCACCATGCCGCCGACCGCGATCTGGTGAAGAAAAAAGACGAAGGCGCGACCGAGATGGTCCATCGTCCTCAGTCACGAACAGACAGGCGTGAGACTCGAGGCTGACCACGCGCGCATCGGTGAAATGGATCAGGCTTTCTGGTAAAGGTCCCCACCACTTTTCACAAACTCCACCGCCTTTTCCTGCATCCCCTTTTCCAGCGCCTCGGACTCCGAGAGTCCCTGACTGGCTGCATAATCCCGGACATCCTGGGTGATTTTCATGGAGCAAAACTGGGGGCCGCACATGGAGCAGAAGTGGGCCACCTTGGCGGAATCCTTGGGCAGGGTCTCGTCGTGGAGTTCGCGCGCCCTGTCCGGGTCCAGTCCGAGGTTGAATTGGTCGACCCACCGAAACTCGAAGCGGGCCTTCGAGAGCGCGTTATCTCGAACTTGCGCGCCCGGATGGCCCTTGGCGAGATCGGCCGCGTGCGCCGCGATCTTGTAGGCGATGATGCCGTCTTTCACATCATCTTTATTCGGCAGCCCCAAGTGTTCCTTGGGGGTCACGTAGCAGAGCATGGCGCACCCGTACCAACCGATCATCGCTGCGCCGATTGCGGAGGTGATATGGTCGTAGCCGGGCGCGATATCGGTGGTCAGTGGTCCCAAGGTATAAAACGGCGCCTCCTGGCAAACCTCCAGCTCCTTGTCCATGTTGATCTTGATCAGGTGCATGGGAATGTGACCCGGACCTTCGATCATGGTTTGCACATCGTGTTTCCACGCGATTGTCGTCAGCTCGCCCAGGGTGTCCAGTTCGGCGAACTGGGCATCGTCGTTCGCGTCGTAGATCGAGCCGGGACGGAGGCCGTCACCCAGTGAGAAACTAATATCGTAGGCCCTCATGATCTCGCAGATTTCCTCGAAGTGGGTGTAGAGAAAACTCTCCTGGTGGTGCGCCAAACACCACTTGGCCATGATCGAACCACCGCGGGACACGATGCCAGTCATCCGCCGCGCGGTCAGGGGCACGTACGCCAGTCGCACCCCGGCGTGCACAGTGAAGTAATCGACGCCTTGCTCGGCCTGCTCGATCAGCGTGTCGCGGTAGACCTCCCACGTGAGCTCCTCGGCTTTGCCTCCTACCTTTTCCAGCGCCTGGTAGATCGGGACCGTGCCGATCGGGACAGGGCTGTTGCGAATAATCCATTCGCGCGTCTCGTGGATGTGCTTCCCGGTGGACAGATCCATCACGGTATCCGCGCCCCAGCGCGTCGCCCAGGTCATCTTTTCCACTTCCTCCTGGATCGAGGACGTGATCGCGGAATTGCCGATGTTGGCATTGATCTTGATCAGGAAATTTCGTCCGATGATCATCGGCTCGCTCTCGGGGTGATTGATGTTGGCCGGGATAATGGCCCGACCCCGGGCCACCTCCGAGCGCACGAATTCCGGCGTGATGACGGCCGGAATGCTGGCACCGAAACTTTCGCCCCGGTGCTGGCGGGTGAACATTTCTGAAAGATTTTCGCGCCGCTGGTTTTCCCGAATGGCGATAAATTCCATTTCCGGCGTAATGACGCCGCATCGCGCATAGTGCATTTGCGTGACATTCATGCCGGGTTTGGCACGGCGCGGCTTGCGCTCGAGCTGAAAGCGCAGCTCCACCACCATAGAGTCGGTCAGCCGCGCCTGGCCGTATTCCGAACTGAGGGCGGAAAGCTGTTCGGTATCGTTGCGCTCAAGAATCCACCGCTCGCGCAGCGGGGGCAGGCCGCGCCGAATATCAATCTGAGCGAAAGGGTCGGTGTACGGTCCGGAAGTGTCGTACACATAAATCGGCGGATTCTTTTCAGCAGCAAAACTGGCGGGAGTATCGGACTGCGTGATTTCCCGCATCGGCACACGGATATCGGGCCTGGAACCCTTCACATATACTTTTTTCGAATTCGGGAGAGGTGTCATAGCTGCCTGGTCAACTTCGGCGCTGCGGCTCAAAAACTTGGGTTTAACGCTCATGCGAGGCTCCTTATCTCCCCAGTAATGGCTCTTCTGCCTCTACCACCTTGCCCTCTCCGGGCGAGAGATCACTCACTTGGGCTATCTTAACGAGCTTCCCCATGGGATTGCCCCTCGTTTCATTGATTTCGTGCGGATAGCCCTCAAATGGCAAAAAAAGAAAAGCGCGAGACACATTCACCCGCGCTTTGACTGTTTTTGCCAGACACCTCCCTCCGCTGGTATTATCCAGATCAGGTTCGACGGTCGTCCCGCGACTACCGGGACCTCTCAGCCCGCCTCCGCGAGCTCCCGTGGTTCTCTGGATTGTCCCTTTCTTCCTACCACGCCCTCCCCGTTTTGTCAACCGCGGCCGCGCCTGCAGAATCCTCCATCGGGTGTGTCAATCGCCACTTCGACACGTACCCCCCACGGCCTTGCCACACGCACACAGCTCCTCAGGACAGCCCTGTGACTGGGCAGTCGACGGCACGGCAACGCAAGGGCTGCCTGTGGCTCGTTGTGACCAGGAAGGGCTCGTCAGGTTTCTAGGTGCATCGGTTCGACGGGGAGGAAAAATTTACATGACAAGCTCGGTCCGGTTGAGACTCGGTAACCAAATTTCATCCCCCGCCCGCTGCCCTTCCGAGCACATGGGGCACTCCACTCCTCGATAGAGGCCGTGGAAGACGCAAAGCCCCTCGGGGATTTCCAAGACCGGACACATGCACGGACCCCCCTGAAACGAAGCAGGCTCACTGCGAAGAGGTTTGCTTTCGTCAGACACATACATCCCCACAATGCAAAGGGCATGCCGGCGCAGCCATCGAGACGAAAGGGAGTCATCACATGCCCAGGAAAGAAGGAGTCAGGTCAGATGAGATGGAAAGGATCAAGGAGAAAAACGGCGGGTTTTGCTGCGACGACCGCGCCGCTTAGCGGCCGGCGGCCGGGACGGAGGGGCGGTCTTGAGAAAGAGTTCATCTTCAGGCCACTCCACTGGGATCTTGTGACCGACCAGGGCCTCGATAGCCGGCAGGGCAAGGACATATTCCTCGGTGGCCAAGGTGATGGCTTTTCCCGAGGCCCCTGCTCTGGCGGTCCGGCCGATCCGATGGACATAGTCCTCCGGATCCTGCGGAACATCGTAGTTGATCACATGGGTCACCCCCTCGATATGGAGACCTCGGGAGGCGACATCTGTTGCTACCAGAATCGGGAGTTCCCCTCTTTTGAAGGTTTCGATCACTTTGAGTCGTCTTCTCTGGTCGATATCGCCGGTGATGGCCCGGCTCTGGTAGCCGTACAGGGTCAGTCGGTCGGCGAGCCCCTGGGCACCCCGCTTGGTGTTGGCGAAGATCAGGATCCGTTCTCCCCGCTCCCGCTTCAAGAGCCCCAGAAGGAGGGGAAGCTTCTCCTCTCGAGATACATGGTACAGAACCTCTTCCACCTGCGCGACGGTCAGCTGTTCTGGCGTCGCGGAGACTCTGACAGGATTGTTCATGAACTCGTAGGCCAGCTCCATCTCCCGATAGCCTAACGTAGCCGAAAAGAGGAAAGATTGGCGGGCGTCGTAAGGTGGGAGGCGGCGCATGATGTACCGGATATCCCTGATGAAGCCCATGTCGAACATCCGATCCGCCTCGTCGATCACAACCACCTCGATGGCCTTGAGGCTGTACACTCGCTGTTTTAAATAATCGATGAGGCGCCCGGGGGTTCCCACCACAATGTCCACCTTCTTGCGCAGGGCCTCCCGCTGCCTGTGGTAGTCGATCCCCCCATAGACAGCGAGGATACTCAGGCGGGTGAACTGTCCCAGAAGCCGGGCGTCCTCATAGAGCTGCACCGTGAGTTCCCTGGTAGGGGCGACGACAATGGCCCTGGGGAGAGCTGGTGCGGTCGCCCGGTCACTTCGAAGGAGACGAGTGAAGCAGGCAATGAGGAAGGCCGCCGTCTTCCCGGTCCCAGTCTGGGCCTGCCCGGCTACATCTTTCCCTTGGAGGATCAGGGGCAGGGTCAGTTCCTGAATTGGGGTGCAATGGGTGAAGCCAGCTGCCTCGATACCCTTCAGGACCGGCTCGGGAAGGTTGAGGGTCCGAAATGCGACCGGCAAGGCCATCACCTGTTTCGTCTCTCCTATAAGGGATTTCTGAACAGTTCCTGTCAGCTACGGCCTGAGATCGTAAAATCCATCAAGAGGCTCCAGGATCAGCCGTTCAGACTCTGGCTTGTTTGCAGTCATGAAGCTAAGAATGCATGAGTGGCCGAAGCGTGCGAAGACTGTCTCCGATTCTGGGACCGTACCAGGAGAGCATCTTGCCGTCGACGAAGTGGGTACGACCAGTCACTCGCGCCGGGATGGCATCTCTAAAGGGTTCAAAATCCACCACATGCCTGGGCAGGAAACGGTACGGCTCGTCGGGAAGGAGGATGACTTCCGGCTTGAGATCTGCGACCTCCTCTAACGAAATTTGAGGGTAACGCTCGCTTTTGCCGGCGAAGATATTTTCCCCCCCGCAGGTCCGGAGCACGTCATGGACGTACGTGTCTCGATTGATGGACATGTATGGCCTGCGCCAGATGGGACAAAAGACGCGCAGCGGCCTACGCTTCGTGGCCTCGGCGGAGATTTCTCGATAGAGCTCCTCGAGGGAGCGCGCAATTACCGCTGCCTTCTTTTCCGTCTGGGTCACGCGCCCAAGGTCGCGAATCATTCCGATTCCCTCCGCCACCGTCCGAGGAAAGGTCGTGTAGACCGCGATCCCCATCGCCGCCAGGGCCTCAATATCTTCGCGACGGTTCTCCTCCATATTGGCGACGACCAGGTCAGGCTGGAGGGATTGAATCGTCTTGAGGTCCGGATCCTTCTGGCCACCGACCTTGGGCTTTTGCGCGACACTAGCCGGTGGCTCCGTGCAGTAGCGGGTCACCCCGACCAGACGCTCGTCCAGGCCCAAGACGAAGAGGGTTTCGGTAATGCTCGGAACGAGGGGGATGATCCGGGAAGGGAACACGGGAAGACGCACGCGCCTCCCCGCGGCATCGACGACTTCGATCGTCATAAGCCCCTCCACGTCACGAGCACCCGAGCAGGGCGTCGCCGGACCCGGAAGGGTAGAGAAAACTTACGATTGGTACGAGTGGAATGACGCGAAGGCTCTCCGGGCAAAGGATGCCGTCAGGAAAAGATCTGTGACAAATGCGACCGTCAGCCGCCAGGGACGAATACTCCAGAATCGCCAGCTGCGCACGTGGTCCGACGTTCTCATCCACACTCTTTGCAGATGTTGGCGCGAATAAATGACCCTGTTGCTGAGCGGGTCGAACCTGACATACCCGAGATCAAATTTTGAGGGCAGTCTCACCCTGAAGCTCGAGTAGGCCTCTCGCCACTCCTGAACCTTCAGGCCCTGCCAGGCCTCCTTGTGGAGTTCGTACAGTTGGTCAAGCCATCTCCCCGCCGATCCATCTTCCGCCACCAGCCGTTGGCGAAGCTTCTGGATCCTGCCCTGGAGTCCTCCCCACTTATGGAGGAACGCATCAAGATCCTCGCGGCTGATCACGATCTTCGAGGCCAGGTCTTCGAACGGATCCAGCAGCGATCTCGCCTTGGCCGGCAGGGTCACCTGGGCATTGGAATAGACCTTTTGCCACTCTCCAATCCGTAGGGCCTGCCAGATCTCTCCCTGAATCCGCTGAACCTCTTCTGTAAATCGCTTTTCCGCTTCATTCAACGGACGAGTCTGGAGCCAAACTTCTTCTAACTCCTTGAAAAATCGGGCCCAGGAAACAAAGAGACGGATGACCTCTTTCGTCCGCTTCCACAGATGCACCGGCAACGGATCGACCGCGATCCCGGACCTCCGGGATCGCCGGTCCTTCAGACGGAAAAAGCCGGCCACCATCGGGTGTTCCTTCTCGATCAGGGACGCATTCTTGTACCAGACAAGATTAATGAACAGGTTCCAGTACACGGTGGAGTTGTGACTCCAGCGTGACAGAATCTTGATGAGATTTTCCTTGCTGAAAAAGGCCTTCCAGGCGTTCTCGTACGCCTCGGTCCATTCCTCAGCCGTCATGTGGGGATGATGGATCGTGGCGTGGAAGGAGTCTCGCTTGTTAAAATCGGGGTCCATCCACTCCCCTCGTTTTTTCATCTCCAGGTGGTCGTGAGACCCCGGCAACGGGGTGAGCATAAAGAAGGACGCGATATCCGGATGCAGCTCATCCGCGAGATATTGGATGTCGCGAGGGAGCTGCTCCTTCGTATCGAAAGGCAGCCCAATGATATACCCGACATGCACCACCACCCCGACGTCGTGCCACTCGCGGACGATGTCCGCGTACTCCTCGGTCTTGTTTTGCCCCTTCCCCTCGGCCTTGAGGTTCTCCGGATTCACGCTCTCCATGCCGATGAACACCTGGGTGCAGCCGGCCTCGGCGGCCAAGCGTACAAAATCCTTTGGTTTACGCGCCAGGTCCACCTGCATCGTGAAGGTGAGGGGAATGCCTTCTTTTTCGCGAAGTCGGATGAGGGCCTCAAAGGTCTCCCGCCACAACCGCTTGCGGGCGAAATTATCGTCCGTGAAGAAGTAAAAATCCATCCCATGTTTTCGATAGTTATGCCGCACGAGCTCGGCAATCTCTTCGGGCGTCCGCTCTCGCATCTTGCGCCCCTGCACATTAATAATGGTGCAGAAGGTGCACGCGAAGGGACACCCACGCGAGGTGTCCACGGTCCCAAACGTCGACCGCGCGAAATGTTTCATGGTTTTGGGACTGATCACCGGGAGCGGGGCGTTTTCGATGTCCACGAGATTCTTGAGGTCCTGGGCAAAGGAGTACAGGGATTTGAGCTTTCCGTTGAGGGCATCGGCGAGAATGCCGTCCCACTTCCCCTCCACCTCGCCAGAGACGACAATGATGCCCTCGCGAATGAGTTCCTGGATG
The DNA here is from genome assembly GCA_041599135.1 of Methylomirabilales bacterium (SeqCode). GTDB lineage: Bacteria > Methylomirabilota > Methylomirabilia > Methylomirabilales > CSP1-5 > CSP1-5. Next base: position 13,328 of record JBFHXD010000008.1, read on the forward strand.
TCCGGCTCTTGCGGGCCGAGCATGTTGACCGTCCCGCTGGTGTGGAAGCCACCCATAATCACATCAATGCCACGCGCCCGGAACGCCTTCCCCAAATCACAGGCCCTGGGAAACATGTTGGTCTGCACACCGACCAGACACACGATCAACTTCGTGGCAGGACGGCGGCTCCACCGCACGATTTTCCTGACGGGGACCTTCTCGGTGGTTTCGTCAAAGGTATCCACCCGGATTTCCATATCGCCGAAGACCCGCCGCTTTCTCACATCATCGGTCAAGCCATGTAACACGTTGAGGGTGTTGCTCGGCAGTACCCCTCTCCAAAACCGGACGAGATACCCCTCATCGTCGTACTTCGAGGGCTTGATCAGGACGATGTGCAGGGTTCCATACGTCCTGGCCTGGGGCAACAGCTCAATATGCTCCGAGCTCCGAAGCTCGGGGGAAGCCTCCATGACAGACAGTGGTGTGGTGCCCACGCGGTCCCTCCTTTCTCTTGCCTCTCTTGCCGTTCCTCCGACTGGTTTGAGGGATTATGCCAGGATCTCGTATCGCGTATTCCGGACGCGGGGAATATACCCGGCGTCCCTGATCACCCGTTCAATGTCCTCCCGAGAGGCCATGAACTTGGCCCCCCCGGCCGAGACGACTCGCTCTTCGAAAATGGTGCTGCCGAGATCGCTGACCCCGTAGTCGAGCGCGATCTGGGCCACTTTGGGTCCCTGGGTCAGCCAGGAAGCCTGAATATTAGCAAAGTTGTCGAGCATCAGCCGCGCGACGGCCATCGTGCGAAGATAGTCAAAGGCCGAAGCCCTCTTCCCGTTTAGTTCGGTCCCTTCGGGCTGGAAGTTCCACGCCACGAAGGCAGTAAACATGCGCGTTTCGTCTTGCAGCGATCGGAGCCGGAGGAAGTGCTCTACCCGCTGCTCCGCCGTCTCGACCGATCCAAACATCATCGTGGCGCTCGAGGGGAGGCCGACGTGATGGGCCGTCCGCATGCAGTCGAGCCATTCCTCCACCGTGTCCTTTAAAGGCGAGATGGTTTGTCGCACCTCCTCTACCAGGATCTCCGCGCCGCCTCCCGGGATCGAACCCATGCCGGCCGCCTGCAATCGCCGGAGGGTGTCCCTGAGCGACAGGTGAGAGATCTTGGCCAGGTAGATCAGCTCCGCCGGTGACAGGCCGTGGATGTCAACCGGGAAGCGCTCCTTGATGGCCCGAAACGTATCCTCATAATAGTCGATCTTGAGCGCCGGATTCAGACCGCCCTGAAACAACACCTCGGTGCCGCCGTGATCGACGAGTTCCTCGATTTTCTGGAAGATTTCTTCTCGCGAGAGGACGTAGCCTTCCTGGTGGCCGGGCAGCCGGTAAAAGGCGCAGAAGGTGCATTTCACCCAGCAGACGTTGGTATAGTTGATGATCCGTCCAATGACATAGGTCACCTCCCGTTCCGGACGCTTCCGCCGCCGCACGGTATCCGCCAGGAAGGCTAAATGGGGGAGGTTGGTGACCTGAAAGAGCGTCAGGCCATCCTCGGCGCTGAGCCGCTCTCCGGCCAGGACCTTTTCCTCAACCTCTTTTAAACGCTTGAGCCCGTTTCCCGACATACGTTTCCCTCGGCCGATTACACCGCGACCATCACGTTGTAGAGCGCATCGCGCTCTACCGGGATTCGACCCACTTCGTTCACGAGGTCGAGGAGCTCTTCGTGGCCCAAGACCTGACAATGGGATGTGGTTCCCAAGGCATGTGTAATTTCGTAGTGATTCACCGTTCCGTCGATGTCATCCGCCCCGTACCAGAGCGCCAACTGGGCAACCTGGGGCGTGATCATGATCCAGAAGGCTTTGATATGGGGAAAGTTATCCAGGAGCAGCCGCGCGATCGCAATTTCCCTGAGATTCTGCTGTCCCGTGGTCACCGGGATGTGCTCGAGCTCGGTCCGGGCGGGGTCGAAAGCTAACGGGACAAAGCATTGAAAGCCTTTGGTCTCATCTTGCAAGTCCCGAATGTGGAGGAGATGCTTGACCTTTTCCTCCACAGTCTCAATATGGCCGTAGAGCATGGTCGCGTTCGACTTGAGCCCCGCGCGGTGGACGTCCCGGGTGACATCAAACCAGCCCTCGTTGTCCAGCTTGGCCCGGAAAAGCTCCTCATGGACCCGGTCACTGAACACCTCCGCGCCGCCTCCCGGACAGCAGGCCAGTCCCGCATCCTTGAGATCTTCCAGGACATCGGCCAACGGCTTCTTCGCGACTCGGGCGATCTGCGCCAGCTCAATCATCGTAAAGGCCTTGATATGCGCATCAGGACGGGCCGCCCGGACCGTTCGGAGCATATCGAGGTAATACTCGTACGGAAGCTTGGGATTGATCCCCGCCACCATGTGGATCTCCCGGATCACCTGATGGCGGTGTTCTTCGAGACGGGCGACGATATCGTCCGTAGAGAGGACGTAGCCCCGGGGATCCCCCGGTTTCGCATAGAAGGAGCAAAACTTACAGAGCTTATTGCAAATGTTGGTGTAATTAATGTGGAGGTTTCGGACATAGTAGGTCGTACTGCCGTTCAAGCGCTCTCGGACGTGATTGGCCAGGGCCCCCACCGCGGTGAGGTCTGGGGTCTCGTACAGACGCAGGCCATCTTTGTAGGAGAGGCGTTCGCCTTTCAGGACCTTCCCGTACAGATCAGCCAGCCCGGCCCGAGCAACCAGTGCCTCCACCCTGCCCTCCCGCTTCATGGCCCACGGTTCCGCGCCAGAACCGCAACCATGAACGGTAAGCCTGCTTACTCTCCGAGCACCTGGAACTGAACGCTCCGCTCCTGGGGACCATCCAGCTCCGCAAAGATGATACTTTGCCAGCGACCGAGGACGACCTCTCCAGCGCGAATCGGAAGGGCCACGGTGTGCGCCAGCAACATCGATCGCAGGTGTGACCCGGCGTTGTTCCGCGTGCAGTCGGAAAACCGCGGATCATCATGTCGGTAGTCTCCGTTATCCTCAATGAGGTGGGCGAGGACCCTTTTCATATCCTCGATGAGGGCGGCCTGAAACTCGTTAATGAAGAGAACAGCGGTCGTGTGCAAAGTGTTCAAGAGCAGCACGCCGTTCAGAATCGGGTGCTTCCTCAGACAGTCTCGGACCATCTGTGTAATATCGACGAACTGCATCTGTTCCTTCGTCTTAACCGCGATGGTCTCGAAGGCAATTCTCATTCAATCCTCCTCCGGTGGGTTGGTCTTACCCTGCGTGGCTCATACGAATTCCAAGATACACGATGACAGCCCCCAAGGTTGCCGCGGCCAGGTGCCATCGTTGCAAGCGGTGAACCAGTTGCATTCCCCGCGCAACAGCCTCTGCGTCCGGCTTCTCTTCTCCTCCGGGGAGAGCGCGAAGTAGTTTCGGACCGATGGCGAAGAACGGGTAGCAACTCGTCAGGACTAAAACGAAAACGAGGAGCAGCTTGAGGGCGAGGACCCCAAAAAGCCGGGGCACATATTGCGGTCCCAGCGTTTCCTTGACCGGTGTCAGCGCGATCGCGCCTGTCATGAGCGCAACGCCCAGGCTTGCGAGACTCACCGGATGAAAGATTCGAATCACCCCTGCGATGATGTCTAGCCCCTCCGCATCAAGCCCTCGCCGTCTGATCGTCGGGATCAGGACCGCTCCGAGGAATGCCGTCCCCCCCAGGTAAACCGCGACTGCCACGGTATGAAGAAATGTAAGGAACACGCTGGGCCCACCTGTATCCCTTCCCACACGGGACGGGGATCGGCCCGAATGCATTGAATCGCTCCCCTACAGCCCAATCGTTGGAATATATCTGCTTTCATCCCTGGCGTCAACAATCTTTACAGGGGAGTTGTTTCTTTCATGAATGCTCGGACCAGCCGCGCAACTTCCTCTGGCTGGTCCTCAGGAACGAAATGCCCGGCGTCCTTCACCACGACCAGTCGCGCCGACGGCAACCGATCCGCCAGCTGCTGTCCGATGAGGACGTTGTACAGGTCATCGGCCTCCCCCCAGATGATAAGCACCGGAAGGAACACGCGTTCGATCTCGGCAGATCGGATGAGGATATCCCGGCTATTGAGGGCCCGAGCGGACCGGAGAAATGCTTCTCTCCCCTGCGAACCGACAAAGGTACTGACATATTCCCCAGCCAGGGCGTCAGCTCGCTCCTTGTGGAAGATCCCTCGGAGGAGCAGCTCCTTAAAGCTTTCGCGCAGTTCAACTGTCTTGGGGTCCCAGGCCGGATCCTTGAACCGCTCGATCTCGGGGACCGGCCAAAAATCGTACGCGACGGTATCGATCAAGATGAGGCGCCTCACCAGCTCCGGTCGATCCACGGCGAGGAGCTGCGCTACCCCACCACCGATATCGTGGCCCACTATCGTTGCATGGGTCAGTCCTACCTTCATCATGAACTCCGCCAGGTACTCGGCCTGGGCCGGAACCGAAAGATTTGCTTTAGCGGGCTTGTCAGAATCGCCGTATCCGAGCAAATCCAGTGCACACACGGTGAAGTCTTGGGCGAGGAGTGGAATCACGTTTCGCCAGAGGAACACGGAGGTGGGCATGCCGTGGATCAGGAGGACCGGCTCGCCCTCCCCCTGGCGGACGTAAGCGATTGCACCCTTCCGGAGACCCACCCGCGACTTCTGCACGACCTCATCTTGTATCAGACCGGTGCCGCTCACTCCTACCCCCTCAACCACGCCACGAAGCGGCTTAGCAAAGCCCATTCCAAGTGAACGAACAGGGCCTCACCGGCAAAAAACTTATAAATTCAAAGAGATACGAGATGGGGCATCTTACACTCTTGTTATTTTTTTGCAACTCTGCCAGTGACATCTGTTGAAAGAAGACCACAGGAGACGGCCAGTCGGCTCGACGGGTCTTCCTCAGAGTCCGAAGCAGAATCTCCCGACCCACTCATCGTTATAGGTCAAGCCGACACCGTCGACAAGAGAGTTCTTCGCGGTGACAACGGCCTCACCCTCCCAGCCGAGAAAGAATCAGCACGGCGCCAACCCCGGCAGCCATCCCCCCCAGAGCGCTCTTCGACCGAACCGCGACCAACACGGTCAGAACCAGCGCCACACTTCGAAAGCCAAAGTTGACCGGGAGTGGAGCCCCTTTAACTAGCCCATACCACACGAAGCTCGCGATGATGGCGTACGAGAGGAACTGAAACCAGCGAATGATGCGGGGATGAAAGCGGGGCGCCAGCAGGAAAGGGAAAATCCGCAGCAGATACGTCACCGCCCCCATCCCTAAGATAATGACGATGTGCTCTCCCACCATATCTCCACCCCGATGGCCGCAGTGGCCACGATGAAGGCGTTGAGAATGAGGCCCCATCCCGGCACGACACGTTCCACTATTGGTGTCGTGAAGAAGGTCACCACCACCAGAAAAATTGCCTGCCGCTCCCTGAGCTCTGCGGCCAGGATCGCAGTCAGGTAGGCCGGAAAGACAAACTGAATTCCCTCTTCAAACCCCCCCGGAATCCGAATCCCAAAGAGGTATCCGACGGCAGTCCCCAACAGGTAGCAGGTGAAGCTCGGGATCGCCACGCCGAGAAAGTAGAGGAACTTATCCTGCGCGGATTTTTGCTGAAAGCCGAGGAAGGAAACGGCAAAGGTGCTGATACTGATGAGATGTGCCGCCGGGAGTATGACTGCCGTTCGCACATTTCGGAAATGTGGCGTGAGCGTAAAACTCAAGACGGAAAACCGCAGGTTAATGACGAACGTACTCAGCAGGATCTTTACGGTCTGTCCCGCGAGGGGGAGCAGATCAATGGCAGGAAACTGGGCGGGAGCAGCAAAAACGACCGCTGACATCAGCACCGTCTCGCCCAAGGAAAGACCGGCAGCATGGGCCGCGATCCCTAGCGCCGTGGTGATTCCCAAAAACCCGAAACAGACCGGGAGGGCCGCGCGTGCGCCTTCCCGGAAGGTGGCAAGCCGGTCACGATTCATCGGTCATCGATGAAACGGGAAGGCGAACATCGTCATCATATTTACAGGCAGCATACGCTCATTGATTGTATGAAAGGCACGAACGGCAAACCGCTTCACCATAGGGCAAAGCGGCCGGAAAGGCAAGGGCTTGGAGGGGGGATTAGGAGCCCCGTTGAAGCGCGATGGCCTCGGCCATCTCTGCTTCGGCCTCGGGGATCATCCCTTTCTTCCGGTACAGGACCGAGAGGCTGGTGTGGTAGAGGGGCTCTTTGGAATTCAATTCGATCGCTTTCTTGATACTGGCGATGGCGTCGTCGACCATGCCCTTTTGATCATAGGTCTGCGCCAATGCCAGATACCCGTCCGCAAAGGAGCTGTCTAGCTCAATGGCCTTTGTGAAGGCGGCGATAGCCTCATCACTCTCCTTCTTGGCAAAATGACTGAGTCCCCGACCGTAATACTGATCCCGCGTATCCATCATTCCCTCATGGCAGAGACAGGGCCACCTCTGAATGAGATTGCCACCTCGGGATGCAGTCGAAGACCTGCCCGAACACACGGGCGACGGTTTCGGCGGCGGCCCGGATCGGGATTTCCTGGCCGAGGAGTGCGGTGATGGATGTCATGCGAACGTCTGGAATGCCGCAGGGAACGATCAGGTCGAAAAAGCTGAGATCGGTGCTCACGTTCAAGGCAAACCCATGCCGGCTCACCCACCGGCTCACGTGGACACCCATCGACGCAATCTTGGCCCCGTGAACCCAGACCCCCGTCTGCCCATTCCGTGGCTCTCCTCGGATGCCATACGCGTCCAAGGTCCGGATCAGCATCTCTTCCATCTTTCGCATGAAGAGATGCAGATCCTTTCCATGGTTCGTGAGGTCGAGAACGGGGTACCCGACCAGTTGACCCGGACCGTGAAAAGTGACATCGCCCCCCCGCTCGATTTCCCAGACCTCGATCCCCTTTGCCTTCAGGAGGTCCTCCTCGCCGAGCAGATGCTCCGACTTTGCCCCCCGACCCAGCGTGATGACCGGGGGATGCTCGACCAGCAAGAGGCAGTCTTCGACCTCGCCCCGTATGCGCGCCGAGGCGCGGTCTCGCTGGAGCTTCAGCGCCTCCCCGTAACCCATTCGGCCAAGCCAGTATATTTCACACTTCCGCATCACTTTTTTTCTACCGCCTCAAGAGGCTGAGGGTGGGATCTAGCGGCGAAGGCTGGCTGCATCTGGTTTGCGTCAAGCCGGCCTGCATCGCGGGACGGCCTGTGTCGATCCCAAAACAAAGCATGTCGCGTAGGAACGTGGTTCCGCCTTAGCAACCACTGGAATGTGCAGCCAACTGAGCCGCGGATCTCTCCCGAGGCCATCTGTCCCAAAGCCATCATATATGGATCGCGCGGCCCAGCGCCGCCAAGCAGGCCTCCCCCACTGCCTCCGAGAGGGTCGGGTGGGCGTGGACCGAGTGGTGCAGCTCTTCGAGCGTCGCCTCAAGCGTCCGGACCATCGTGGCCTCCGCGATCAGTTCCGTGGCCTCGGGACCGATGATATGGAGTCCCAGAATCTCTCCAAACTCGGCATCCGCCACAACCTTGACAAAGCCTTCGGTGTCTCCCAGCGCCACCGCCTTGCCGCTGGCCTGGAAAGAGAAGCGACCCACCTTGACCTCGCGACCCCTCTCCTTGGCCTGCTCCTCAGTCAGCCCGACGCTGGCCACCTGGGGCGAGCAGTAGGTGCAGTTCGGAATCTTCGAGGGATCGGGGCGTTTCGCTTTGATCCCAGCCATTGCTTCCACGGCGGCGATCCCCTCGGCCATCGCTTTGTGCGCAAGCAAGGGACCACCAACCACATCGCCGATTGCATAGATTCCCGGAATCGAGGTTTCGCACTGGTCGTTGACCTCAATAAAACCATCCGGACCCTGTTTGACCCCTAAGTGATCAAGTCCCAAGGACTCAATATTGGGGATGCGGCCGATGGCGACCAACGCGACATCGCCCGCGACCTCCTTCTGTTTTCCCTCTTTTGATAGCTGCAGATGGACCTGTGCTCCCTTGACCGTGACGTCCTCCACCTTAGTATTGATCCAAATTTGCATCCCACGCTTGGTGAAGCTCTTTTCCAGGAAGCTCGAGACCTCCGCATCCTCCACGGCTAACACCCGAGGCAGCATCTCGATAATGGTCACTTCGGACCCGTAGGCCCCGTAGATGTCGGCAAACTCCACGCCGACCGCCCCCGCGCCAATAATGAGGAGCGACCGCGGCACCTCAGGGAGGCTCAAGGCCTCGGTGCTGGTGATGACCCGCTTCCCATCCACGGCAACTCCGGGAATGTCCCGAGGGCGGGAACCGGTGGCCAGCAGGATTCGGTCCGCCTGTAGCCCGGTCTCTTGGCCATCCTTGGCGACGGTGATCTGACCTTTGCCAGTCAGCTTCCCATCTCCAGGCACGACCACCACCCTGTTCTTCTTCATGAGATACTCAACACCCTTCGAGAGCTTCCAGGCTGCCCGCTCGCTTCGCTTCACCGCGACCGAGAAGTCGATCCGCAGATTGTCAAAGCTGAAGCCAAACTCGTCAGCGCGGCGAAGGAGGGAGAGGATCTCGGCGTTTCGGAGGAGGGCCTTTGTGGGAATACAGCCCCAGTTCAGACAGACGCCTCCCAGCCGGTCACGCTCTACAATGGCGACCTTCATCCCTAACTGGCTCGCCCGGATGGCACCGACGTAGCCGCCGGGACCGCTCCCGATTACCGCGAGGTCATACCGGTCCCCCATGACTTCCCCTTTCATCTCGGTGGACGTCCGCTGGACGGATGCCTTCAACTGACCAGGTGGAGGGGGTGCTCGAGAAGTACTTTGAAGCGCTGGAGGAATCGCGCAGCCGTTGCGCCATCGAGGACCCGGTGGTCTGCGGAGAGGGTCACCCGCATCCGGTCGGCCACCTTCACCTCGCTATCCACCACCACCGGTCGGGGAATGACCGAGCCCACGGCCAGAATCGCCGCCTCGGGCGGATTAATGATGGCGACAAACTCATCGACGTCGAACATGCCCAGATTGCTGATGGTGAACGTGCCGGGGGTAAAGTCTTCCGGCCGCAGCCGCCCGGTCCGGGCCCGTTCGACCAACTCCTTCGCCTCCTGGGCGATCTGCCTGAGGGGTTTTTTGTCACAATCGGGGATGACTGGTGTGACCAGCCCCTGGTCCAACGCCACAGCAATACCAATATTTATTCGCCGGTAGATCCGGAGCTTCCCCTCGGCAAACGAGGCGTTGGCCTCCGGAAAGTCCTGGAGGGTCTTGGCCGCCCCCTTCACCAGCATGTCGGTGACCGAGATCCGCGCCCCCTCGCCGGTCAACTCGTTCAGGCCCTTCCGAAGCTTCAAGGCCTGTGTCATGTCAATATCCGAGGTGACATAGAAGTGAGGAGCACTGCTCTTGCTTTCCGCCATCCGACGAGCCATCGTTTGTCGGATGCGGGAAAGGTCGCGCTCCTCGTACGGGAGGTCATGCGGCGCTGCGGCCGGCGCGGCCGCCACCGGGGTTGGCGCTGGGCGCGGAGCCTCCACGGGCTTTCTCGCAACGAAGGACTCGACGTCCTCTTTGACGATGCGGCCACCCGGTCCGGTCCCTCGAATCAACTGAAGGTCAACGCCCTGCTCACGTGCGATGCGCCGGGCAATAGGGGAGGCAGCAATCCGTGATGCCCCGTCCCCGGCTTTGACCGCGACGGCGGCCTCGCCTCGCGGCGCCCCCGTGGCCACCGGAGCCGCCTTTTCCGCGACAGGAGCCTTTTCTTCAACTCCCGCGATGGGCTCGTCGCGGTCCGCAATGACGGCGATCACGTGCCCGACGGGGACCGTCTGCCCTTCAGAGACCAAAATCTTTCGCAGGACACCACCGGTGTAGGCTTCGACCTCCACCGTCACCTTCGTGGTCTCCACCTCGGCGATCACCTCGCCGCGCGCGACCTCATCCCCTTCCTCTTTGCGCCAACGGACAATGGTCCCCTCGGTCATGTCGTAGCCCATCTTGGGCATCACGACTTCGTTCACCAAATCCCTTCTCCTTTACCCTATCGCTGACGGGGTTCTGCCGATCTGCTGTTTACGCAGCGGTTCGGGCGAAGAGCTGCTTGACCGCCTCCACGACGCGTCCGGCATCGGGGATCGCCGCCTGCTCCAGATTTTTGGCGTAAGGCAACGGGACTTCCACACCGGCCACGCGTCTGATCGGTGCATCCAGGTAGTCAAAGGCCTCCTCTTGAATCCGGCTTGCCACCTCTGCACCAATCCCGTACGTGCGCCAGGCCTCCTCGACGGTGACGGCTCGGTTGGTCTTCCTGACAGAGGTCAGTACCGTCTCGATATCGAGCGGACGGAGGGTTCTGAGGTCGACCACTTCGGCTTCGATCCCCTCTTGACTGAGGCGATCCGCCGCCTCGAGGGCGACCAACGTGCTTCGGGAGTAAGCCACAAGGGTGATATCGCTTCCCTCTCGCTTGACCTCGGCCTTGCCCAGCGGAATCAAATATTCCCCCTCCGGGACCTCTCCTCGCACTCGATAGAGAAGGGCATGCTCGATAAAGAGGACCGGATTCTCATCCCGGATCGCGCTCTTCAGCAATCCTTTGGCATCGGCGGGCGTTGCCGGCATGACCACCTTGATGCCCGGGACATGGGCGAACATGGGCTCAAGGCTCTGGGAGTGGGTCGAGGCGAGCTGAGCCCCGCCACCGCCCACCATCCGGAACACTAGTGGGACCGACATCTGGCCGCCAAACATGTGCAGGACCTTTGCAGCGTGATTAATGATCGCGTCGGATGCCAGGAGGGCAAAGTTAATCGTCATCAACTCCGCCACAGGACGAAGCCCCCCCATGGCAGCGCCGACCGCCGTCCCACCAATCCCCAATTCGGCGATAGGCGTATCCATGACTCGCTTTTCCCCGAACTCCTTGACGAGGTTTGACGTGACCCCGTAGGCGCCACCGTATGCCACCACGTCTTCACCAAAAATCAGGACGCGTTCGTCCCGAGCCATCTCCTCGCGAAGGGCCTGGTTGAGGGCTTCCCGATACGTGATCATTGGCATCCCAACATCCTCCCCGACTCAGGGACTGGCATAAATATCTTCATAGAGATCGGTGAGCGGGGGGTCGGGACTTTCTTCAGCAAACCGCACCGCCTCGACCACCAGCTCATCCGTTTCGCGCTCGATTTGCTCGAGTTCTTGCGGGCTCAAGAGGCCTTCCTGCTCGAGCCGCGCTCGAAAGATCACGATGGGATCCCGCTGCTTCCACTCCTCCACCTCGGCCTTGTCCCGATAGAGGATGGGGTCGGCCATCGAGTGACCCCGGAAGCGATAGGTAACAACTTCAAGGAAATAGGGGCCGTCCCCACGCCGCGCGTGCTCCACCGCTTTGGCCGTGGCGGCCCGCACGGCCAGGACATCCATGCCGTCCACGCGTTCCGCAGGAATGTCATAGGGGGCGGCCTTGCGAATCATCTCTACCACGGCGGAAGCGCGATGGACCGCAGTCCCCATGCCATACAGATTATTCTCGCACAGGAAGACCACTGGCACCTTCCAGAGCTTTGCCATGTTCAAGGCTTCATGAAAGTATCCATTGTTTGTCGCGCCGTCGCCGAAAATACAGAGAACCACCTGTCGCTTGGCCAGGTAGTTACTGGCGAGGCCCAGCCCCACGGCCAGCGGCATATGACCGGCCACGATGGCCCAGCCCCCCAACATGCCCAGCGACGCGTCAAAAAAGTGCATCGAACCGCCGCGACCTTTCGCGACACCGGTCGCCTTGCCCAAGAGCTCGGCCATGCATCGATTCACATCCATCCCTCTGGCAATCGCATAGCCGTGGTCCCGGTAATGCGTGATGAGGAGATCCTGCTCTGAGAGAGTGGAGATGGCGCCAACGGCCGATGCCTCCTGGCCGTTGTATAGATGGAGGAAGCCTGCGATCTTTCCGCGCGCATACAGCTCCGCGGACTTATCTTCGAACTTCCGGATCAAAAGCATTTGATGCAGAAAATTCAGGAGGGTTTTTTTATCGAGGCCAGATCCTGCAATGTGTGCGACCGTACTTGCTTCCATCTACCTTCTCCTCGTCCATGGCCCCCGGCTCGCCGCCGCCGCCAAAACCTTGCAGGGCACATGCCAACCGGGCGCCGCTGAGCCCCTTCTGCCCTAGGCCCCAAACTTGGTCAGACGCTGCGCGTGGGCTAAAGCTAAGGGGAGAATTTGTTTTCCCCGGAGACGCCCCAGACCTCCCTGGAGACATCCCCGCTCTGAAAAATCCTGGACTGCATCCGGCCGGCACCATCGGGACGCCAGCAGGACAGGCACCGGGTGCCAGCTGTGGGACTTCAATACTGCCGGCGTGGAGTGGTCTCCGGTGACCACCAGCACATCGGGACGCAGCGCCAGCAGCTTTCCGATCTCACGATCCACCTCTTCGATCACCGCCACCTTGGCCTGAAAATTCCCATCCTCTCCTGCGGTATCGGTCCCCTTGACGTGCACGTAGAAGAAATCGTACACCGGCCAGTGCCGCTCCACAACTTCAAACTCCTCCTTGACACTTGATCCGGTCGCCAGCGCTTCCATCCCCGCGAGCTTCCCCAGACCTCGGTACATGGGATACACCGCGACAGCCGCAGGCCGCAGTTGATAGAGCTCTTGCAGGGTGGGCAGATTGGGATGTTTCGCAAAGCCCCGAAGGAGAATCATGTTGGCGGGGTGTTTCCCCGTCAGGACCGACCGCGCTTGCTCGATAAAGGCATTGACGATTCCCGCCGTCCTCTCCGCCTCAGCGACCTTCGCCTCGACCTTCAGGGGGGCTTCATGGAGCCGCTGTGGGTCTGACTCGGTCAGCTGATCCGAGAGTCCCTCTTCGCGGAAGCACACTACAAACCGGTGCTCCTTGACCGGACGGACCATCACCTCTGCCCCCTGGACCGTGATTGTATCGAGCAGACCGGACAGCTCAATGCAGAGCTCGGTAGACGGTCTCCCGGCCCGGCGGTCGGTGACCTTGCCCGCTTGATCCACGGTGCAGAAGTTGCCCCGGGCGGCGACATCATTGGCGGTCAATTCCAAGTCGATCCCCAGGGCCTCGAGCACCCCCCGCCCGATCAGATACCTCACCGGATCGTAGCCAAAAAGCGCCAGGTGCCCTGGACCACTGCCGGGCGTGATCCCGACTCCCACCGGGTCCACCAGCCCCGTCACGCCCCCAGCCGCGAGCGCATCCAGATTGGGCGTCCGTGCCTCTTCTAGGGCTGTGGGACCTCCGGGCTCCCCCGGGAGCCCGCCGAGCCCATCGAGGATCAGCAGCACGATCTTCGTCTCTGCCTTGATCGCCAAGCTTTTCAGGGTTTCGAGATCCATGAACCATCCGGTTCAGCGTTCAGGGTTCAGCGTTCAGCGATGGTACTTGGACAGATCCTCGTGCAGTCGATCGAGGACTTCAGGCCGCTGCTTTGCTGCCTCCCGGACATTGAGGTTCAGCTTGTTCTTATCATAGATGAAGCCATCCCGGGTGTAGGATTCCATCTCGTATTCTTTTCCGAGAAAGATGGCATCCTCGGGGCAGGCCTCTTCACAGAAGCCGCAGAAGATGCACCGGAACATATGGATCATATAGACCTTGGCGTACCGCTCACCGGGAGAGTAGCGCTCTTGGTCGGTATTCTCTGCCGCCTCGATGTAGATGGCATCCGCGGGGCAGGCCACCGCACAGAGTTCACACCCGACGCACCGTTCCAGGCCGTCATCATCGACGATTAGAAAGTGACGTCCTCGAAAGCGAGGGAACACGGGGAGGCGTTCTTCAGGGTACGGGACAGTCACCTCCTTCCGGAACATGTGCTTCAGGGTGGTGAACATTCCTTTCGCAATTGCGGTAATCATAAAGTCCCTCTTTGAGGGTTCAGAATTCAGGGTTCAGAGTTTAGAGCTCAGGTCCGCCATGACCTCTGAACCATTTACCATGAACCGCTAGTTCTCTACTCTCTGCCCTCTACTCTCGACTCTCAACCGTCAACTCTGAACTGTTTACGGCTTATTCACTTCCCACCACTTCGGCATCTCCTGGACTGGATAATCTTTCCGGAGGGGATGCCCTTCCCAGTCGTCGGGCATCAGGATCCGCTCGAGGTCGGGATGTCCCGTGAACCGAAGCCCGAACATGTCAAAGACCTCCCGCTCGTGCCAGTTGGCGTTCGGCCAGACACCGCTCACCGACGGGACCTCCTCTTCCTCGGCCACGCGGATCTTTAACCGGATGCGATCCGCGCGGGCGACGGAGTAGAGGTTATACACCACATCAAATCGTGGCTCCCTTTTTCCCCACCAGTCTACACCACAGAGGTCAGCCAGGAAGTCATATTGCAGCTCGGGCGCCTCTTTCAAAAAGCGGCACAGAGGGATGATCACCTCCCGGTCAACGGTAATGGTCACCTCGTCCTGAAAGGAGATGGCCTCCACCACCGCTCCCGGAAAATCTTCATGCAAGAGCCGGATCGCTGGGTGCGCCTCTAAGGGGGTGGGCTGATTCGCGCTCATGCGAACCCTTTAATCGGAGGGGGACCCCGTTTTCGAGGGCGCGGGCCTGATGGCCGGCATGATACGAACTGCGAACCAGGGGCCCCGCCTCCACATGCTTGAATCCGATTGCCTCTCCAATCACCTTCAACTCCCGAAACTCATCGGGATGCACATATCGCACGACCGGCAGATGATTCATGCTCGGCCGCAGGTATTGACCGAGCGTGAGGATGTCGCAGCCCACGTGGACCAGGTCGCGCAGGGTGGCGACAAGCTCCTCCCGCTCCTCCCCCAAGCCAAGCATGAGACCCGATTTGGTGAGGACCGAGCGGTCGAAGTGCTTGGCCCGTTCCAAGAGCTCGAGCGACCGCTCGTATTTGGCGCCCGGTCGGACGGCCCGGTACAGGCGAGGAACGGTCTCCGTGTTATGATTCAAGATATCCGGTTGTGCGCCCAGAACGGATTCGAGCGCCTCCCACTTTCCCTTAAAATCTGGAATCAGCACCTCGACCGTGCAGCCCTGGGACGTCTTCCGGATGATCCGGATCGTTTCGGCAAAAATGCCCGCCCCGCCATCGGGCAGATCGTCCCGGTTCACTGACGTGATCACCGCATGTTCCAACCCCAGGAGTTTGACCGCCTCGGCTACCCGGTGAGGTTCTTCCCGATCGAGGCCCGTCGGCCGACCATGGGTCACCGCGCAGAACCCACAGCGCCTCGTGCAAATATCCCCCAGGATCATAAAGGTCGCGGTCAGATTCTCGAAGCACTCACCAATATTCGGACAGCGAGCTTCCTCGCACACTGTATGGAGATTCAACGTCCGCAGCAGTCCCTTGAGACGGACAAAATTTTGCCCACCTGGTGCCCGGACCTTCAGCCAGTCCGGCTTGCGGGCCACCTGGATCTTCCGAGGCTCCAGTATGGAATGCTTCGCTTCGCAGGTCATGCTTTCCTCATGAGATTCTGGTCCGTGCACTCTCAGTATACATTATCGGCTGCCCCCCCTCCAATCCCTTAATAGAATTTCCACCCCCACCTTGACCCGTCTCCGGGACAAGGGTAGAATCACACATGTCATGGCCTGGAGAAACGCTACCACGAAAGATTATTACCGAGTCCTGGGGGTCTCGCCAGAGGCTACTGCTGAGGAAATTAAGCGTACCTACCGTCGCCTGGCCCTCGAATCCCATCCTGACCGAAACCCAGGAGACCGCCGGGCCGAGGACCGATTCAAGGAAATCAGCGAAGCCTATGGAGTCCTGGTCGATCCCGAAAAGCGCCGACAGTATGACACCTTCCGCCGGGCGGGCTTTCCACCCGGCGATGCAGGGTTCCGGTATCGCCAGGAGGACATATTTCGGGATGTCTTCACCGATCCAACCGCCAGCGCCATCTTTGACGAGCTCCGTCGTGAATTCCAGCGCATGGGTTTTCGGTTTGACGACCGGTTCTTCAACCAAACCTTCTTCGGCGGCCGGGGGTTCGTCTTTGGCGGCGTTTTCGTCATGGGGCCGGGTGGCTCGGTCTTCTCCAGAACCTTCCGCCGCCAGCCGGCTGAGACGCCAAAGACCGATCGGCCCGCGCTCACTGGCGGTGTGCTCAAGGAAGCCGGGAGAAAGCTCAAAGAATTTTTCACAGGTCTCTTGCGGGGAGATTGGATCAAGACCCAGGGACCCGATGAGTTTGCAGAGTTATTCGTCACCAGCGAGGAAGCTCGCCGGGGGACGAAGAAATCCGTCGCGGTTCACCGAGACGGACAGCGGAAAGAGCTTCTGGTCACCGTTCCTCCCGGAGTTCGGACGGGAACGCGTTTACGTCTCAGGGAGAAGGGGGCCTCCGAACCCCACAAGACCCCGGGCGACCTCTATCTTACGATTCGAGTTGAAGAGGCCCGCTAACCGCTCCGGGGAGTTCTCCGGAGCCTCGATCCGTCCATTTTTCCTTCCAACAATCGCAGCATCTTGAGAGCACGATCACGACTCCCCGGCACCGGGCAGGGAAGGTGAGGGAAAGGGCCATGATGGAAAACAAGGCGCAGGTCATCCGGCAACTCGAAAAGATCGTCGGCCCTCATGCGGTCATTCATACAGAAGAAGAGCTTCGTGTGTACGAGTGCGACGGCGCGACGATCTTCCGCGCCCTGCCGGATATCGTCGTCCTGCCCACGACTCCCCAGCAAGTCGCGGAAATTGTCAAGTGGTGTCATCGGAAGCAGATCTACTTTCTCCCCCGCGGCGCCGGGACGGGCCTGTCCGGTGGCGCCCTGGCGATCCAAGGCGGGATCATTGTGGGACTCAATCGGATGACGCGTATCCTCGACGTGGACATCCCGAACCAACGTGCCGTGGTCGAGGCGGGCGTGGTCAACGTCTGGCTCGCGCAAAAGATCAGCGGGGATGGTTATTACTACGCCCCGGATCCGGCCAGCCAAACGGCCTGCACGATTGGAGGCAATGTCGCGGAAAACGCGGGTGGCGTCCACACCCCCAAGTACGGGGTGACCACCAACCATGTTCTCGGCCTCGACGTGATTCTGCCGAACGGAGAATCGATCGAGATCGGCGGGAAAGTCCTCGATCCTCCAGGCTATGACCTCGTCGGTCTCTTCGTCGGATCGGAGGGCACCTTTGGCATCGCCACCACGGTCACCGTTCGCGTGCTGCACAAGCCAGAGGCGGTCAAAACCTTGATGGGCATCTTCCAGAGTGTCGAGGACGCGAGCAATGCCGTCTCGGGCATTGTCGCGCGCGGGATCATCCCAGCCTGTCTCGAGATGATGGACAACCTGAGCATCCAAGCGGTGGAGAAGTGGGTCAAAGCTGGCTACCCCATGGATGCCGGGGCGGTCCTTTTGGTGGAACTCGACGGCCCCAAGGCGGAGGTGGAGGCCTTAGCGGACCTCGTCGTCGAGGTGTTCCAAGCACACCGGCTCCGGGAGGTTCGCGTCGCCAAAAACGATCAGGAACGCGAGCTCCTCTGGAAGGGCCGCAAGGCAGCCTTGGCTGCCATGGGCCAGATCCGTCCCGACTGCTACCTGCAAGATGCGGTCATCCCTCGCACGAAGCTTCCGATCATCCTCAAGGAGATTGAAGATCTCTCCAAAGAATACGACCTCCCTGTGGCCAACGTCTTCCACGCCGGCGACGGCAATCTCCATCCCTTCATTTTGTACGATGGCCGATACGAGGAACAAATCCAGAAGGCGGTGGAGCTGGGGGCGAGGATCATGAACCGGTGCATCGAGATGGGGGGAAGCATTACCGGTGAACACGGGGTGGGGCTCGAGAAGCTAGATTTTATGCGCCTCATGTATACGGAGGAGGATCTTGAGGCCATGATGAAGGTCAAGTGCGTCTTTAACCCCGATCAACTCCTGAATCCCGGCAAGATCTTTCCAACCTCCAAATCCTGCGTCGAGGTGGGCCAAGGCAAGAGAGACCGCATCCGCTACGAGCCTCATCGGATCGAGAAGGAAGGATTGGCACAACGCTTCTAACAGCGCGATGACCGATCACGGCTCGACTGAGCTCGCCGAAGTCCGTTGACCGGTAACCGACTTCGCTCACTTCTGGGTTGTTGCTCATTGCATACCGGTCGTCGGTCATCGGTCGTCGGCCACCGATATTCGGTGAGACATACCATGGCACAGCTCGAATGGATACACGCGCTCGAAAAAATTGTCGGGGCCGGTAATGTCCTGACCGGGCCCGAAGCCGAACCGTTCGCCGTAGACGGAAAGGTGCCCCAAGCCGTCGTCTTGCCGGGTACGGTCGAGGAAACCTCCTCCGTGATGGCCCTCGCTTCTGAGGCTGCCCTCAAGGTGATCCCGTGGGGCGCGGGCTCTCAGATGGCGTTCGGGGCGATCCCCGAGCGGGTCGACCTCGTCGTGCTATTGAAACGTCTGAATCAAATCGTGGATCACGAGTGGGGAGATATGACTGCCACGGTCCAGGGAGGCATGCGCTTGGAAGACTTTCAGCGGGCGCTGGGCGAGCACCAGCAGTTTCTCCCTCTGGACCCTCCTTTTGCCAACCAGGCGACCGTTGGCGGTCTCCTGGCGACGAACGCGAGTGGGCCCCGCCGCCTCTGGTACGGCAGTGCCCGAGACCTCCTCATCGCCATCAAAGTGGTCCATGCCGACGGCACCGTCACCAAGGGTGGAGCCAAAGTGGTCAAGAACGTGAGTGGCTATGACATGAATAAACTGTACATCGGCTCCCTGGGGACCTTGGGCATTATCGTCGAGGCGACCTTTCGGGTGTATCCGCACATTCTCTGGGAGAAGACGTGGTTGGCTCCCTTCGCAACGCTGGATCACGTCGCACAGGCGACAGCCCTCATTATGGATACCTCACTCGTCCCCAATGCCGTAGAACTTCTCGACACGGAGGCTGCCCGGCGCGTCACGAGTACGTCCCAGATCGATTGGACGGCTGGACAATACGCCCTCGCCGCCTCAGTGGGGAGCGTGGCCGAAGAGGCGGTGGATGCTCAGATCGAAGAGATCGATCGGATCTGCCGGGAGGTGGGCAGTCCCGGAGGAACCCTTCTCCATGGCGACCCGCATCAGACCTTCTGGCGCGAAACCCGGGACATCACCCCAGGCAAGAACGGCACTGTTCCCAGTCACCAACGGGCCGTCTTGAAGGGAGGTGTGCTGATTTCCAAGGTGGCCGAAACCTTCCGCTTTACTGAAGAGGTGGCCCGGTCAGCGCACCTGGACCTCTGCATGGTCGCTGAGGCTGGCTCCGGAATCGTTCGATTCTATGTCAGCGGAGAGGACCGAGCCCCTCAGGATTTCGTTCACGGTGCTGCTGAGATGGTTGAGCGGCTTCGCAGCACCTGCGTGGCGCAAGGGGGAAGTCTGATCATCCTGGAAGCGGACGCGGAGCTGAAGACCCGCACCGATGTCTGGGGACCTGTCAAAGGGCTGCAGGTGATGCAAGGGATTAAAGAGCGGTTTGATCCTCGCAAGACGCTAAACCCCGGGAGATTCGTCGGAGGGATCTAACGTGTCTTCCCGACCGGGCCCCGCGGCACGACGTCGCAGCGCTTTCGACGCCGTCGACCCCCCCGAAGAGAAAAAGTATCTGGAGTGTATCCATTGTGGCTTTTGCCTTCCCACCTGCCCGACCTATCTCGAGATGGGCAACGAAATGGATTCCCCCCGAGGCCGGATCTATCTCATCCGGATGGCCGATGAGGGACGGATCGGGATCACCGACAGCTTTGTCAAGCACATGGAGGCCTGTCTGCTCTGCCGGGCTTGCGAGACGGCCTGCCCTTCAGGAGTGCAGTTCGGCGCTTTGATGGAGAAGACGCGGGCCCAAGTGGAGCGGAAATATAAACGGCCGCTCGCCCAAAAGCTCTTGCGCCGATTCGTCTTTTCGGTCTTTCCATACCCGGATCGGATACGAGCCATGTTGAAGCTGGGGAGGTTTTCCCAACGGTTCGGGCTCCATAGACTCGCCGTCCGCGGTGCGCTCTGCCAGAGCCTGCAGATCATGGAGGACCTTTTGCCTCCCCCGGACGAGGTGCCGGCAGAGATCCCGCTCCACCGCGTGACACCGGCCGGAGGGACCGCGAAGTTCCGCGTCGGCCTCCTCACTGGCTGCGTTCAGCGGGTCTTCTATCCTCAGGTCAACGCCGCAACCGTACGGGTCCTGGCTAAGAATGGATGCGTGGTGGTGATCCCTCAGGAACAGGGCTGTTGTGGATCTCTTCAGGCCCATGAGGGAGCGTTGGAACCTGCCAAAGCCTTTGCTCGAAAGACCATTGACGTCTTTGACCAGGCCAAGGTCGATTATGTGATTACCAATGCCGCCGGCTGCGGATCGATGATGAAGGGCTACGGTGATCTATTCAGGTCAGACCCGCAGTATGCCGACAAGGCCGAGGCCTTCAGCCAGAGGGTCCGGGATGCGTTACAGTTCCTGCACGAGATTGGCGCCAATGGCCGGTTCGGTCCACTTCCATTCAAGGTGACCTATCACGATGCCTGTCACCTCGTTCATGGCCAGCGGATTCGGAATGAACCACGGGCCCTCTTACGGTCCATCCCCGGCCTGGATCTTGCGGAACTTCGGGAAGCGGACTTCTGCTGCGGCTCGGCGGGCACCTATAATCTTCTGGAGCCGGAATATGGCCTGCGCTTTTCGGAGCGGAAGGTGGACAACATCGTTGCAACCGGAGCCGAGATTGTGGCAACGGCCAACCCGGGGTGTGCGCTGCAGATCGCGATGGGTCTGCGGAAGCGCAACTCTCCGATCAAGGTCTTCCATCCGATCGAGCTTCTTGATATGTCCTATCGCGGAGCGATTCCTTCTCAGTCCTAATCAAAAACACGCGGTGTGGCGCTGCGCTGAGCGTTATAACGGAGAGAGAGGAGCGGTGGGTTCAGCCAATGATGTGTAATCGGAGATCCCGCTGGACCGTGCTCTTATATTCTTCTACAAAGGCTCGTGCCTTTTCCTGTTCGTACTCTCGATACAATTCCAAGACATCGCCATTCTCGCACCGGAACTGCCCGATCACTTCGTAGCCCAACGGGAGGACGATCACCTTTCGCGGCCGGCCAATCGCGTCAGGTTCTTCTCCCTTGACATATCGCCCCCGAGGATGATTGCGCGTCACAAAGCAGGTAAAGTCAGCACCGAAGTGCTTCTTGACCAGCGCGTCAATCTGCGCAGCATCGGCGTTCTTGCGTTGTAACGGCATCCTTCCCAACCTTTCCAGCGGCATGAAGTGATACTGGCGGGCAAAGTCTAGGGCAATGTGAAAGGACTGTCAAGGGACGGAGAGAAGCGACCCCGTGAGTTTTTGAGTGGGACCGGCTTAAAAAAAGCCTAGCATCATCCACATTTGTAGGAGTGAGTTTAATACCAACTCGGGATAAGTTGACAGGTTATTCATCACGTACAGCCAGGCCATCCCCCCGAGCAGGATCAAGCGCAGTTGCCATCTTTTATCCTTCATGATTCCCAACCCTCCGAATCTTTTCGAATAAGCCAATCGACGCTTCTGTGAGCGTATTACAGCGAGCCCGTAACTACCTTGCAACGCTTGTGCCAGGGGGTCCATGGGTGTGAGATTCCTAAAAATCGCTACTTACCTGAGGATACGGCCTGCCGCCGTTTCGGCCACGTGGAGCATTCCCGTCACATCGAAGGGCAGACCCTGGGTGTTAGCGGCGGTGGTACTTCGCCATCAGCTCTGTCTGGGCGAGGATGTGGCCTTCCATCGCTCGTTCAAGATCCCGCTTCGTGGTGCTCGAAGGAAGATCGAGCATGATGTCGAGCGCGTACAGCTTGAAAAAGTACCGATGCGTGCCAGACGGAGGACAGGGACCTCCGTACCCGATCCGCCGAAAATCCGTTGTCCCCTGCTGCGCCCCGTTCGCGAGCGATGCGGTCTTTGGCAGATTTTCCTCGAGCCTGCTCGCGCTCGCTGGGATATTCCACAGGACCCAGTGGACCCATGTGCCGACCGGGGCATCCGGATCATCCGCGATGAGCGTAAAACTCCGGGTATCAGGCGGGACCTCCGTCCAAGAAAGCGGCGGGGAGACATCCGGTCCGTCACAGGTGTACTTGGCGGGGATCATCCCCCCTGGTTCGAAAGCTGCACTCGTCAGTTGCATCATCGCTGCGAAAAGTAACGGAAAGAGACCAGCGATCCACGCCATGGCTGCATTTTATACGGAGTACAGCAGAGGGTCAAGCACCGGTCAACTATTTTCTCCCATGTGTGGAATGCGTTTTCACAGCGATGATTTTCGACAAGAAATCACAAATGGGGGTAAACACCGCCACATTGACGTATGCGGTAAGAGAGAAGAGGATGAAACATCCAGCAAGGACGATGACATAAAAGCCCAA
>JBFHXD010000009.1:0-33677 GCA_041599135.1 Methylomirabilales bacterium (SeqCode)
GCCTTCTGCCCTCCAATAAGGATGGGGGCGACCATGAGAATGATCTTGTCTACAATACCCGCCTGGAGCATGGACGTCGAGAGCTTTCCACCCCCTTCGACCATCATCGATCTGATCTCGCGGTCTCCCAACTCGCGTATCAGATCGGGCAAGGAAAGCCCCCCGTCCCTCTCCGGAAGCACCATCACGTCAGCTCCCGCCTCTTTCAGTCGCCGGAGCCGAGCGGGCGAAATTCGGCGTCCAACCGCGATAAGTGGGGGACGGGACCCGCTCCTCAAGAGCCGGCTCGTCAAGGGAAGGCGGCCTCGGCTGTCCACGACAACCCGGAGTGGATCGCGAGCATCCCACCCTTCCAACCGTGTGGTCAGCATGGGGTCGTCCCTGAGAACGGTTCCGATGCCTACGACGACCGCATCCACCGTATCCCGCAGTTCGTGAACCCGGTGCCGGGTCCGCTCGCCAGTAATCCATTGTGAGTCACCAGTCCGGGTTGCGAGCTTGCCGTCCAAGCTCAAGGCTGCCTTGAGCAGGACAAACGGTCTTCCAGTAAGAATGTATTTGAAGTACGCCTCGTTGAGTCGACTTGCCTCTTCTTGGAGGAGCCCGACTTCGACGAATATCCCCGCCTCGCGGAGCCTTTTTACGCCTCTCCCTGCCACCAAGGGGTTGGGATCGTACGTGGCCACTACCACCCTGATAACTCCTGCGTTGATGAGGGCATCGGCACAGGGGGGCGTCCTCCCGTGATGCGTGCACGGCTCAAGCGTGACGTAGCAAACCGCTCCCCGCGCAGCGTCTCCCGCAGCCTTGAGGGCTACGACCTCCGCGTGATCGCCTCCGGCATAGGGGTGATTGCCTTCACCGACAATTCTCCTATCCTTCGTCAGGATGGCGCCAACCATTGGGTTTGGGCTTGTTCGGCCTCTTCCTTGTGCGGCCAGGCTGAGCGCCCGTTCCATGAATGTTCGATGCTCGTCGAGCATTAACGTCCCCGTAAAGGCTCTATTTTTTAAGGGCTTACCGCTCAAGCTATCACCGCGGGTAACAGGTGTCAAGATCAATTGGGAGCATTTCTGAAGGAGCAGAGGGGATCAGGACGCCGTGCCGAGTAGCGCCGCGGCGAACACCGAAGGGGAAAAGGGTTCTAGGTCGTCGACCCCTTCTCCTAAGCCCACATATGATATCGGAATCTGAAGTTCCGCCACAATCCCAATGGCCGCTCCTCCCTTTGCTGTCCCGTCCAGCTTGGTGATGATAAGTCCAGTAATTCCAATCGCCTGATGGAATTCCCGGGCCTGCACGGCTGCGTTGAGGCCTGTGGTCGCGTCTAACATCAGCAGGGTCTCATGAGGGGCACCTGGAAGGTTCTGGGCAATAACTCGGCGGATCTTCCTGAGTTCCTCCATCAGGTTTTTCTTCGTGTGGAGTCGACCCGCGGTATCGATCAAGAGAAGATCGATCCTCCGGGCCTGGGCTGCCTGCAGGGCGTCGAAAACCACCGCCGCTGGATCACCCCCTGCCTGATGGCTGATGACATCGGCACCAACTCTTTTACCCCAAACCTGGAGCTGCTCGATGGCAGCAGCCCGGAAGGTGTCTGCCCCGGCGAGAAGGACGCGCTTCCCCTGGCGGGTGGCCCGAAAGGCAAGCTTGCCGATAGTCGTGGTCTTGCCAACGCCGTTCACTCCGAGAGTCAAGACCACGTGCGGATGCCCCTCGGGGATGCTCGCCTGGGGAACCGCAAGGATGGCCGTGACTCGCTGTTGAAGGAGGTGAAGAACCTCCGCGGGATCTGTCGTCTCGGGGGGAATGCTTTTTAAGAGCTGTTGAGTCGCAGCCACCCCTAAGTCAGCGGTGATCAGGATCTCCTCGAGTTCCCGCAACACGTGAGGGTCCACACGCGGCTGCTGGAGAAGCTGGGCGATCCTGTCGAAGAGAGCCTCGCGGGTCTTGCAGAGGCCGGCTGCGAAGTGGGAGAAGAGGGTAGGGTGCTCTGCCATCGTCTGGTAGTCCGGCTCCGTCAGGAGGCGGATGCGCCGGTTTTCTGCTCTGCGTGCTGGCCGAGCCGAACCGATATCAGCTTCGAGACCCCCGGTTCCTCCATGGTGATCCCGTAGAGCACGTCCGCGACCTCGATGGTCCGGGGATGGTGTGTGATGAGGATGAACTGGGACATAGAGGCGAGCTCGATGAGGAGTGACACGAAGCGGTCCACGTTTTGATCATCTAAGGCGGCGTCTACCTCATCGAGCACGACAAAGGGGCTGGGGCGAACGGCCCAGAGAGCCATGAGGAGAGCGATGGCGCCGAGGGTCTTCTCACCGCCGGAGAGGAGCGAAAGGATGGTCATGCGCTTTCCTGGAATTCGCACCTGGATCTCCACGCCAGGTTCTTCGGTCTCCTCTTCCTGACTCAGCACAAGCTCTGCCTCGCCACCGCCGAAGAGGCGCTGCCAGAAACGGTTGAGATGTTGATTGATGGAGTGCAGGGTCTGTTCGAAGCGCTGTTTGATTGTCTGATTAATCTCAGCAATGGTAGCCTTGAGCGAGGTAGCGGAGGCGGTGAGATCCTCGGCCTGATCTGTGAGGAAGCGGTACCGTTCCGAGAGTGCCTCATACTCCTCTAAAGCAGCCATGTTGATTGGCCCCATCGCAGCGATTTTGTGGCGGAGTGATTCTTCTTCATCCTCGAGCATCTCCAGATCCTGCGAGGGTTCCTTCTCCTGAGGTGGGTCCTGAACCTCGCCGCCGTCCCATCCCTCTTCCTGCAAACGCTTCTGGAGGAGCGAACGCTCTGTGCTTAAGGCGACCTGCCTCGTGGTCATCGAGGCCTGTTGGTGCTGAAGGTCGGCAAGCTCGCGCCGGGCGCCTTTCAGAGTCTCCTCTTGGGCAACCAAGGCCTGCCGGAGCCGATCCCGCTCTTCCTGGAGGCCTTGCACCCCATGCACCTCCTGCACCTCCTGCTGATGGAGCGCCTCGAGAGAGTCCTCGAGCGTACCGATCTCCTGCATGAACCTGGCCTCCCGGGACCGAGCCTCTTCCTCCTCATGACGGATCTCTGCTTCCCGCTGGTGTTCTCTGGACAGATCAGCCTTCAGGCGTTCGATGGAACGAATTGAGGCGTCTCTCCGCTCTTGAAGGGACATCGACCGGATCCGCACCTCGCCCAACTCGCGTTGAAGCTCCTGCTGCTGCTCGCGCAGAAGGGTAACCCTCCGGTCCAGGTCGGCCGAAACAGCCTTAAGCGTCTCCTCCTGTTGACCCAAGATCTCCAGATCCTTCTGTACCCCTTCGATGGCGTTAAAGGTATCGCCGATTTCCCCTTCCACACCTGACAGTTCCGAGGTCAAAAACTCCGTTTGGCTTCTTAGTCTCGATGCGACCGTATAGGCTTCAGCTAAAGACCGCTCCACGACGCGCCGCGACTCCTCACTTTCTTTGACCGTTTGTTCTTGCACACTACAGGCATGCCGGCAACGGGAAAGGGAGCCTTGAACTGCCTCCCATTCCCCTTCGACCGCATGAAGCTGCTCCGTCATCCGTGCGATGAGGGCAGGAAGCTCTTCCAGTTCCCTTTGACGGCTGAGGAGGCTAACGGCGGTAGATTTTCCACCGTGGACAGGACCTCGTGAGCTCACCACCACGCCGGATAGTGTTGCCACTCGGAGACGGCGGCCCGACGTCCGAACCAGGGCAACGGCCGTCATGAGGTCCTGGACAACCCAGGCATCTCCGAGGAGAAGCTTGAGGAGAGGCTGGACGGCCACCGGCGCTTCGACGAATTGAAGAGCGGGCCCGAACACCCGTTGGGCCGATTCAGGGTCGAGAGCGGCAGTAGCCCGCTGCACTGCCTCCTCGAGGTGGGGTGTTCCTTCATTCTCTTCATTATGTTCATTGAGCCACTCAGTCTGACAGGGCAGCAGGGTTGCCCAGCCGGTTCCCTCTTGCTCGAGATATTGGAGGACAGATAGGGCGTCTGACCCGGTCGGTGTGAGGAGCCCTTGCTGGAGGTCGCCGAGGAGGGCCTCCAGAGCTTTTTCCCAGGCGGCTTCAACCCGAATAAACTTGGAGAGGGGACCCTCGATCGCCTGACAGACTGCCACGCCTTCTGTCTTTCCCTTTAAGAGAAACTGCTGCCCTTCGCTCAGCCCTGCAAGGCTTGCCTCAAGCTCCTGGAGAGAGTGAAGACGGCTTTCGAGGGCGGTGAGTTCTCCACGGAAAGCCACCCGCCGCTCGGTCAACGCTTCTTGCTGGAGTTGCAGGCTCGTGAGATCGTCCGACAAAGCCGCCCGCTGCTCTGTGAGGTCCCCGATGTGGCGTTCGATTTCTTTTAACTGTGTAGCCAGTTTGTGCTCTTGGACGCGCACGGTATTCGTCTCTTCGCGGCAGGCAATAAGCTGGCGCTCGAGGGTCTCCCGCTCCTGGCAGAGCAGCCTGTGTCGCTCCGTGAAAGAAGTGAGATGATTACGCTGGCTCACGAGTCGATCGGTCAATACCAGGACCTGCTGTTTGTGTGCCGCCAGCGCCTCCTCACTTTGTAGGATTTCCCGTTCTAGGTTAGACAAAGCATCGGTCAACGTGCGAGTCTGTTGGACAACGCCCTCGAGCTCCCCCTCTGCCAGCGCCCGCATCTTCGCGTCTGCTTCAAGGTCCTGGGTGATGTGGTGGAGCCGCTCGGTGACGGCGGCAAGTTCCGCCTGGCGATCCTCTCCCCGGTGCCTCAGGTCATGGAGAAGCTCTTTCCGAGACCGTACGTCTGCCTCATCTCGCTGTCGTTGGGCTCGGAGGGTGTACAGTCGTTCTTGGCCCGTGGAGAGCTGTTTCTCCAGGTTGAGGTCTCGCAGGCGGCTGGCCTCCAGCGAAATCTCCTCCTGAGAAACTCGGAGCTGCGAGCTCTCCTGAGCTTCGGCGAGCTGTTTTTCCTGGTGGATCACGACGTTGAGGTCCTGCTCGAGGCGATGGTCTTCTCGAAGGAGCAGAAGAATTTGGACCTCCTTTAGCCTGGCTGCCGTCCGCTGATACCGTTCCGCCTTTTTGGCCTGGCGGTGGAGTGAGTTTCGCTGCTGTTCGATCTCTCGAAGAACGTCCTTGACCCTGAGCAGGTTTTGCCCGGCCGCTTCGAGCCGGCTGAGTGCCGTGGTTCGCCTCACCTTGTAGGACATGACTCCTGCCGCCTCCTCCAAGAGGGCTCGGCGATCGGCCGGTTTGGAGGCCAAGACGGAGCCGATGGCCCCCTGTTCGATGATGGCGTAGGGTTCCCGGCCGAGGCCAGTGTCCAAGAAGAGGCCGGTGATGTCCCTGAGGCGACCCGGGACTTGGTTCAAGAGGTATTCGCTCTCACCAGAGCGGTAGAGACGGCGGGTGATCGTTAATTCGTCGTAGGGGACCGCCAGCTGGCCGTTTATATTCGACAAGGTAAACGAGACTTCAGCCATGCTCACCGGTTTTCGGTGGGAGTTTCCGGCGAAGATCAAATCGTCCATGCGGTCCCCGCGGAGGGCCTTCGGGCTCTGCTCTCCCAATACCCACCGGACGGCATCGACGATGTTGCTCTTGCCGCAGCCATTGGGCCCGACGAGGGCGGTTATTCCTGATTGGAAATCGACAGTAAGCCGATCGATGAACGACTTAAATCCGAACAGCGTCAGGCGACTGAGGTACATACGCCTCCACTAAGTCAAACCCGAAGTCCGTGATATCCCTCACTGTGGTCAAACAGTTTAAATTTAAACATTTGGAAGCCTGACTTCAGACTCTTTCTGAATTTTTGGGACAGTACCATACGTTTTTACCAGTGTCAAGAAAAATTACGCAAAATCATGGGGTCATCCGGAAGATGGACCCCAAATATTGGAGTCTCTCCAAAGACCAGCCAGTGCAGCCTGGGCTGCCATGTGTTCCGCTTCGTGTCGACTTCTGCCCATCCCTTTGGCCAGCCTTCGTCCCCCGGCCTTCACTTCGACCTCGAAGCGCGGGGCATGGGGAGGGCCCAGCTGGCGGAGCAGGCGATACCTGGGACGTATTTTGAAGACTTGTTGCAAACGGGTTTGCAGTTCCGACTTGGGATCGAGTGAATCATCGGGGATCGTCAGGGAAAGCAGATGTTGCTCGAGGAATGTCCTGACGGCGCCAAGTCCCCGATCGAGGTAGATAGCGGCCAGAACTGCTTCAAAACCTGTGGCAAGCACCGAAGGTCGTTCCCGCCCCTCTGGCTCGTCTCCCTTTCCCAGTCGGAATAGCATGGGGAGCCCGAGTTCAGCCGCCGCCCGAGCCAGTGTGGTACGGTTCACCAGGCTGGCGCGCAGCCGAGTGAGACCACCAGGAGGGAGATGGGGGTGGTCTTGATACACATGGAGGCCGAGCAGGAACGTCAGAACGGCATCCCCTAAGAACGCCAGCCGCCTGAAGGCTTTTCCCTCTGGTCCAGCAGAAGGATGTGTGAGCGCAGCCCGAAGCAGCGTGCGCCTCCGGAAACGATAGCCGAGCCTTCTTTCGACCTCCTGCACCCACGCATGGGTCATGTCCTTATCCTTTTGGTGTTGTCTCACGAGGGTTCACCGACTCGCTTCAAGCGAAAAATCCTTCGATGCGCTCAACTCCAGACCCCGAACCTTACCCTCCAGATTTTACAGGGCTATTTCATGTATTGTCCAGGCCTTGCAGGTGCGCTGGAGCTCTATCACCCGTGTCGCGCCTTGCGTAAGGAAGTCCAGAGATCCCTCAAAGGCCCGCGTAGCGTGACCCCACTGTTGAAAGTGTGAGAGACTTGACAGGCAAGGGAGCCGGGGATTATTATCGGTTCCCGAGCCCACTCCACATGCTCAATGCCGGGGGGAGATATGGCGACAGAGAACGTTGTCCAAGTGACCGATGCTGACTTCGAACAGAAAGTGGTAGACGGTCAGGGGTTGACCATTGTTGATTTCTGGGCCGAGTGGTGTGCCCCCTGTCGGATGATTGCACCGATCCTCGATGAGCTGGCCCAGGAGTACGCTGGAAAGGTAACGATCGCAAAACTGAATGTTGATGAGAGCCCCCAGACGGCGGCCCGCCTTGGTATCCGGAGCATCCCGACCCTCTTGTTCTTCAGGGGAGGGGAGCGAGTTGACCAGGTGATTGGTGCGGTTCCCCGGGGGGTAATCCAGTCCAAGATCGGCGCCCACCTCGACTGATCTTCTCAGGTCCTGGGGGATCAGAACTCCTACCTTGCCTTCCCGCCTCGGCCATGAGCCCGTGAATTTTGCCGCGATGTGATTCAGGGTCCTTGTGGAACGCTGCTTGACCTTTTCTTTTGTTTATGATAAGTTAGCGGTCTCTTTCTCGAGGTTTTTGTATGTATTACCCATCCCGTGAAGACTTTAAGGCAAAGGCCCGTATTGGGAATCTCATTCCGGTTTACCGCGAAGTGATGGCCGATACGGAGACAGCGGTTTCGGCTTTTTTAAAGATCGGTGGGGGCAAATACGCCTTCCTGCTTGAGAGCGTCCAGGGAGGAGAAAAGTGGGCGCGTTATAGCTTCCTTGGACGAAATCCCTCTCTGGTGATCCAAAGTAAGGGAAGAGAGGCACAGATAGTCCGCTCTGGATCACCCCCAGAGAGGCGGATGATCACGGATCCTTTGGATCTCGTGAAGGAAATCTTGAGCGTCTATCGACCTGTCAAGGTGGAGGGGTTGCCCAGGTTCTTCGGCGGCATGGTCGGGTGTCTCTCTTATGATGCAGTCCGTTTTTTCGAGGCGTTGCCGGACCGCACCACGGATGATCTGGAGCTGCCCGACGCGTTGTTCCTGCTTACAGATACCCTTCTCGTTTTTGACAACCTGAGTCAACGGATCCAAGTGGTGTCAAATGCTTTTGTGCCGGATGCAACATCGGGCACGCTGGACGCCGCCTACGATCTTGCCCTCTCAAAGATCGAAGTGTTAGTCGCGGATCTGTGCAAGCCGCTGGATCGCCCGCTGAACCCGCTGCTGCCGTCCCGGTCGGCGGAAGTGAAGTCCACCTTCACGCGTGAGGAATTCTGCCAGGCAGTCCGCACCTGTAAAGATTACGTGGAGGCGGGGGACATCATCCAGGCAGTCCTCTCGCAGCGGCTCGAAGTCAAGAGCACTGCCCAACCTTTTGACGTCTATCGGGCGCTGAGGGTCATTAATCCCTCACCGTACATGTACTTTCTCCGTTTAGGAAATCTCTCACTGGCGGGGAGCTCTCCCGAAGTCTTGGTGCGGCTAGAGGATGGGCAGATTGACCTTCGCCCGATCGCGGGAACCAGACCACGCGGCCGGGACGAGACCGAGGACCGTGCCCTGGCAACCGAGCTCTTGGGCGATCCCAAAGAACGGGCGGAGCATATCATGCTCGTCGATCTCGGGCGAAATGATGTTGGCCGTGTTGCCACACCAGGAACTGTGGAAGTAAACGAACTGATGGTGATCGAGCGCTATTCGCACGTGATGCACATCGTGTCGAACGTTCGGGGTCGACTTGCCGAGGGACGGGACGCCTTTGATCTCCTCAAAGCGTCGTTCCCGGCCGGAACCGTGACGGGCGCGCCGAAGATTCGAGCAATGCAGATTATCGAAGAACAAGAACCCGTCAAGCGAGGTCCCTATGCGGGCGCCATCGGCTACGTCAGCTTTTCAGGGAACATGGACACGTGCATTACAATCCGAACCATCCTCTTTGCCAAAGACCGCGCCTGGATCCAGGCGGGAGCTGGAATCGTGGCTGACTCCGACCCGGAGCGGGAGTATCAGGAGACCCTGAACAAGGCGGCCGCCATGCTGCGGGCCATCGAGATGGCTGAGGGCGGCCTGGAGCCCTCACACGTCGAATCCCGACCAATCGCGGTGCATGCAGGTGGTAGCAGGTCATTAGACTGAGACCGAAATGGTCCTGGTAATCGACAACTACGATTCCTTTACATTCAACTTGGTCCAATACCTCGGGGAACTCGGGGAAAAGGTCCACGTGGTCCGCAACAACAAGATCACGCTCGAAGAAGTCGAAGATCTCCACCCAGCACGGATCGTCATTTCCCCTGGCCCATGCACTCCGAAGGAGGCCGGGATTTCTTGCCGCCTCATCAACCATTTTGCTGGCCGGATTCCCATCCTGGGGGTCTGTTTAGGACACCAGTGCGTTGGAGCCGCCTTTGGGGGGAAGATCGTCCGCGCTGGACGGCTCATGCACGGGAAGACCTCGCTGATCCACCATGACGGGCGAATCCTCTTCCGTGGCCTCCCGAATCCGTTCGAGGCGACGCGCTATCATAGCCTGTTGGTCGAACGAGAGAGTTTACCTGACTGCTTGGAGGTCTCGGCCGAGACAGCCGAGGGTGAGGTGATGGGGCTTCGGCACAAGGAGTACGCAGTGGAGGGGGTCCAGTTTCACCCAGAGTCGATCCTGACCGTTGTCGGGAAGGATCTCCTCAGAAACTGTCTGGCGTTATGAACTACACAGGCGTTTGAGGCCACTGACGGGCAAGGAGCGGAAAGCTGATTGGTCGAGCCATAATTGTTGAGGCGCTTCAGAAGGTCGTCGAACGGCAGGACCTTAGCCGAGACGAGGCCTCCATGGTTATGGAGTTTCTCATGACCGGTCAGGCCAATGATGCTGAAATTGCGGCCTTCCTCACCGCCATGCGGATGAAAGGAGAGACGGTCGAGGAGCTCTGCGGCTTTGCCCAGGTGATGCGAGAGAAAGTAGCCGCGGTGCCCAATCGGTACTCGGACACTCAGGCCGTCTTGCCTTCCGAAGATCGCATGCTGGTGGATACATGCGGAACGGGGGGGGACGCCAAAGGGACCTTTAATATCTCGACCGCAGCAGCTTTTGTGGTTGCGGGGGCAGGGATTCCAGTGGCCAAGCACGGCAACCGTTCCGTCTCAGGGTTGTGCGGCAGCGCTGACGTCATTGAAGCACTCGGCGTTCCCCTGGATCTCTCGCCCGAACAGCTAGGGCGATGTATAGACGAGATTGGTATTGGTTTTCTGTTTGCCCCCCTCCTGCACCCGGCCATGAAGCATGTCATGTCGGCTCGGCGCCAGATCCGGATCCGGACTCTCTTTAATGTCCTCGGTCCACTAACGAATCCTGCCAAGGCATCTGCGCAGGTGATCGGGGTCTCTGAGGCAGATCTGACGGAGGTTCTGGCTGGCGTTTTAAAGCAGCTGGGATGTCAACGGGCTTTTATCGTACATGGGAAGGAGGGCCTTGATGAGATCTCGACTGTGGGCGAGAGTAAGATTTCGGAGTTGCGAGCAAAAGAGGTGCGAACCTATTTCATTCAGCCGGAAGATTTTGGGATTCCCCGGGCAACGCTGTCCGATCTCCAGGGAGGAGACGCCACCACAAACGCCGCCCTGATCCGTGAGATTCTTCAAGGAGCCAAAGGACCCCAGCGGGACATTGTTCTATTGAATGCGGGTGCCGCCATAGTTGCGGGCGATGGTGCTCAGGATATTCATGAGGGGATCGGAGCTGCGGAACGGTCTATAGAGAGCGGGGCGGCTTGGAAGAAATTGGAGATGGTGATTGCGTTCTGCACGCAACACGGTGCAACCAAGTTGGAATAATCAACCCGGGAACTCCTGAAAGCGGGTGCGCGTTTAGAAGGGTCGAGACAAGATGATTTTGGAAAGGATCGTACAAGCCAAGCGAGAAGAAGTCGCCTGGCGGAAAACAACTGTCTCCCTGGGGGATCTCAAGGTTCGAATACGTGACCTTCCGCCGGCGCGCGACTTTCACCAGGCCCTCGAGCGCCGGTCACAGGGTGGGGGAATTCGGTTGATTGCCGAACTGAAACGGGCCTCTCCGTCACAGGGGGTACTTCGCCAAGATTTTGACCTCGAGCAGCTGGTGCATGCCTATGCCGAGGCTGGGGCTGCTGCCTTGTCCATCCTCACCGACGAACCCTTTTTCCGCGGGAACCTCCTCGATCTGGTTCAAGCGAAGGCGATCGTCTCCCTCCCGGTCCTCCGTAAGGATTTTATCCTTGATCCCTACCAAGTGTACGAAACCCGCAGGTGGGGCGCCGATGCGATCCTTCTGATCGCAGCCGTCCTGGACGATCAGCTTCTGCAAGACCTGTTAGCACTCTCACACGAGCTGGGACTTCATCCGCTCACCGAGGTCCACACCTCAGAGGAACTTCACAGAGTCGTGGACGCCAAGGCGCACATCGTGGGGATAAATAATCGGAACCTGAAGACCTTTCAGGTCTCCCTCGAAACCACGTTCCTCCTGCTTCCGGAAATTCCGCCGGATCGGGTCGTGGTCAGTGAGAGCGGCATCGTTGACCGAACAGATGTTGGTCGCCTGGAGGCGGCCGGCGTCGATGCTATTTTAGTCGGAGAGGGACTGCTCCGAGCCCGCGACGTGGCGGCGAAGGTCCGGGAGCTGTTGGAACCGGGACATGGCGGTTCGGGTTAAGATCTGTGGCATTACCA
Source organism: Methylomirabilales bacterium (SeqCode) (assembly GCA_041599135.1). GTDB lineage: Bacteria > Methylomirabilota > Methylomirabilia > Methylomirabilales > CSP1-5 > CSP1-5. The sequence continues at coordinate 11,449 of JBFHXD010000009.1, forward strand.
ACAGGAAGGATGCGGACCTGGCAGCTGAAGCAGGTGCCGATGCCGTCGGTTTCATTTTCGTGCAGCGGACTCCCCGCTCTGTTGATTCGGACACGGCTCGGGGGATCATCAAGGATCTTTCACCCTGGGTCACCCCGGTTGGGGTTTTTGCCGATCACCCCATTGAGGAAATCGAACGTCTGATGCGTTCGTGTGGCTTTCTCACCGTACAGCTTCACGGATCGGAGTCTCCGGAATATTGTCGGTCTCTCACCGGATCGGTGATCAAGGCCTTTCGGGTGGGGGAGGGCCGAGATTTCCCTGCTCTGAAACAGTATCGTGTGGATGCCTATCTCTTGGACACCTTTGTTGAGGGAAGGTTGGGGGGGACTGGTAAGACCTTTCCTGGTGAGATAGCGTTGCGCGCCAAGACCTTTGGCCGCATCATCGTCTCGGGAGGCCTTACACCCGAAAATGTGGCTCAGGTGATACGGGAGGTGAAGCCGTACGGGGTGGATGTTTCAAGCGGCGTGGAGGCAGAACTGGGCCGCAAGGATCCCCAGAAGCTGCGGGATTTTGTGGCCGGTGTGAGGGAGGCAGGATGAGCTGGCCTTTTCCGGATCGTCACGGGCATTTTGGCCGATATGGGGGACGGTACGTTCCCGAGACGTTGATGGGCCCGCTCGAGGAGCTCGAGCGGGCGTACCGCGAAGCTCAAGAAGATCCAGGATTTCAAGCGGAATTGGACTATTACTTGCAAAGATACGCTGGAAGGCCGACTCCCCTCTATTTCGCCCGGCGTCTCACCGAGAAGCTCGGTGGGGCGAAAATTTATCTGAAGAGGGAAGACCTCTGTCATACAGGAGCGCATAAGATCAACAACACGCTCGGACAGGGGCTGCTCACGCGCCGCATGGGAAAGCGGAGAGTGATCGCGGAAACAGGGGCAGGACAGCATGGGGTGGCCACAGCGACGGCTGCCGCCCTTTTCGGCTTCGAATGCGACATCTACATGGGGACCGAAGACATGCAGCGACAGTCCCTCAACGTATTCCGCATGCGGCTGTTGGGGGCCGAGGTGAAGCCGGTCGATGCGGGAAGTCGAACATTAAAAGACGCAATTAACGAGGCCATGCGGGACTGGGTCACGAATGTCGACCATACCCATTATGTCCTCGGGTCGGCGCTCGGCGCGCACCCCTTTCCCATGATGGTGCGCGACTTTCAATCCGTGATCGGCCGTGAGGCTCGGGCCCAGCTGTTGGAGATGGAAGGTCGACTCCCTCATACCTTGCTCGCGTGTGTGGGGGGTGGATCGAACGCCATTGGTCTTTTTTTTCCCTTTATCGAGGATGCCGGCGTTCGGATGATCGGGGTCGAGGCAGGAGGATTGGGAATCGAGTCGAGGAAGCATGCGGCTCGCTTTGCCGCCGGCGAGCCTGGAGTGCTTCATGGGACGCTAAGCTACGTTCTCCAAGACGCGGACGGTCAGATCCAGACCACGCATTCGGTTTCGGCGGGACTCGACTACCCCGGTGTGGGACCCGAGCACACCTATCTGCGGGAGATCGGCCGTGCGGAGTATGCTTGGGTGAGCGATCAGGAGGCCCTTGGGGGGTTCCAGCTGCTCGCGGCCCTCGAGGGCATCATTCCGGCTCTTGAATGTGCGCATGCGATCGCCTATGCAGCCAAACTTGCTCCGAAGATGGACGCGGACAGCACCCTGCTCATCAATCTTTCTGGCCGAGGAGACAAGGATGTCGAACTGGTAGCCGGGATAATTGAAAGTGCACAAATGGGAAGTGACGGAGAACAGATCGTACCATTACAAACGAGCAAGCATGACGCATGAACACCGGACCGCAGACGAACGTTGTGAATCGGATCGATCAGCGCTTTCAAAAGCTTCGGGCAAGTGGAAGAAAGGCCCTGATTCCGTTTATCACCGCAGGGGATCCGGATTTCACAACGACCCAGGAGATGGTTTGGGCCTTTGAGGAGGCGGGGGCAGACCTGGTTGAGCTGGGGGTTCCGTTTTCTGACCCCTTAGCGGATGGAACCACCATCCAGCGAGCAAGTCAACGGGCCCTCGAGCACGGAGTGACCCTGAAAGGGGTCATCGCATGTGTGGAACGGATCCGTACGCGATCCCAAATTCCCATTGTCCTGATGAGTTACGTCAACCCCATTCTTCGCATGGGTCCTCATGAGTTTGCGATGCGGGCCGGTGATGCGGGCGTAGATGGGATCGTCATCCCAGACTTGCCTCCTGAGGAAGCCCGCGAGATTCAAAAGTACTGCGAGGCCTCAAACATTCACACAATCTTTCTGGCGGCACCGACAAGTACTGATACCCGCTTACGCCACATCGTGGAGTCTTCTCGAGGATACATTTACTATGTTTCCCTCAAGGGAGTGACGGGGGCCCGGGATGCCCTCGACGCCGGTCTCGAACGATCGTTACATCGCCTGCGCCAATTGACCAACAAACCGATTGCAGTTGGCTTTGGCATTAGCACCCCTGCGCAGGCGTCCACGGTCGCTCGGCTCGCCGATGGGGTCATCGTAGGATCAGCCATTGTCGAGCACATTGAGCGAGGCCGTGGAGAGCCAGGCATGGTCGGGGAAGCGGCCAGGTTTGTTCGGACCTTGAAGCAGGCCCTATAGGAGGAGGAGAGGTGGCCAAGCATCACCAGGCCCGACGGACGACATCGGAATCTCAGCGCGCCATACGGCGACTCCTCACCATTTACCGGCGCCAGATCAACCATCAACAGGAACAGATCACCGCTTTGGAGAGCCGGATCAAAACACAGGAGCTAGGGGTTACCGTTCTCCAAGGGATCCGGCGAGCATCCACTGTTACTCTGGAACCTGACTCTCTTTTTCCCGTCCTTCTCGACATCATCCTCGAGGCGGTGGATGCCAATTACGGGGCATTGCTCCTGATCCATCCGAACGAGAAGAAGATTATCTTCGGCGTCCAGACGTCAAGAAACGGATCTGCCACGCCACTTGGTGAGGTTTCCCTCAAGCAGGGCTACCGTCGACAGATCCTCGCGGGTGGCCGGGGTCCACTTCTGAAGACGCTTACAACACCACCACCCAATTGGAACATCCCACGCTTCAAGGGAGGTAAAGCCTCGTTTCTCACCTCGCCTCTGCGAGTGTCCGGGCGCGTCGTTGGCTTACTCGAGTTGCTCCGCCAACCATCCTCTCCCGCCTTCCAGCGCCAGCATGCAGAGCTGCTGACGACCGTGGGACACCAACTGGGGATGGTGCTTGAAAATGCTCGGCTTTACTCCGAGGCGGGAAAGCGGGTCGGACAATTCTCTACCCTGATGGAGGTGAGCACCATCTTGAACTCGACCCTGCAGTTTTCCGAGGTTCTGAGGCGGACGGTTGAAGGTGCCACCCGTTTGATGGAGTGCGAAGTCGGGTCTCTCCTCCTGTTAAATGAAGAACGGAATGAACTGGTTTTTGAAGTCGCTTTGGGGGAGCGGGGGAGAGAGGTCAAAGAAGTCCGACTCAAAGTGGGAGAGGGAATCGCCGGGTGGGTAGCCAAGACGGGCAAGCCAACCATAGTAAACGATGTCGGACGCGATCGCCGGTTTCTAAGCCGGGTCGACGTCCGGACACACTTCATCACACGCAACATGATCTGCGTGCCGGTCAAGAGTCGAGATCGAATCATCGGAGTCCTGCAGGCGCTTAACCGATTGAGTCTACGTCCCTTTACGCTCGAGGATCAGCGCCTCTTTGAATCCCTGTCTCGCCAAGTTGGGATCGCGATTGAAAACGCACGGCTTTATGAGGAAGCGAAGCAGACCTTCTTCAGCACGGTGGCAACCTTGGCCGAGGCCATCGAGAAGCGGGATCCATACACCGGGGGCCACGTGCGACGCGTGGTGGAGATTTCTCTCATCCTCGGACAAGAATTAGGTTTAAGTGCGGAAGAGATGGAAACACTCCATCTTTCTGCCATTCTTCACGATGTCGGAAAGATTGGTATCCGGGACGGCGTCCTGCAAAAGCATGGTCCACTCTCCCCAGAAGAGTTCGCCCATATTCGTGAGCATCCGCAGATCGGGGCAGAGATCCTCGCGCACATCAAGCAACTCGAGGCAGTGGTTCCGGCCGTGCGCTATCACCAGGAGCGCTGCGATGGCCGGGGATATCCAGAAGGATTGAAGGGCGAAGAGATTCCTTTGGCATCCCGGGTGATCGCGGTGGCGGACACGTTTGATGCGATGACGACCGACCGCCCGTATCGACCGCGATTGAGCGATGAGGCAGCGGCCCAGGAGATCGAACAGGGGACCGGGACGCAATTTGACTCGGATGTGGTGGAGGCCTTTCTGCGGGCCTACCGGAGAGGACGGATTAGTTCAGATGCCTTGTGGGCCTTGGAGAAGACGGAGGAGGAGAAAAAAGGGATCATGTCTCTTCGGCGACTCTCCGAGAGGGTTTCATGAAGTATTGCGTCCTTGGATGCTTTGGGGGTGAGGCCCCGGGGTATCACCTTTCCAGCTTCCTCCTGGATGATACCTTGCTCATCGATGCCGGGTCGGTGTCGGGTGTGTTAGATATTTCTGGGCAATCGCAGATCGAAAATGTCCTACTCACCCACTCCCACCTCGATCATGTCCGTGGGCTGTGCCACCTGGCGGACAATGTGTTTGGGCGACGTGACCGCCCGATCCTCGTGTACAGCATCGAGCCGGTTCTTGATGCGCTCAAAACCTCACTGCTCAATAATGTGTTGTGGCCCGACTTCACCGAGATCCCCAGCTCCCGCATGCCGATCCTCGATTTCCGACCCATTCCCGAGGGTCACGCGACCTCCATCGGCCATCTCCAAGTCACGCCGATTCGCCTTTCGCATACGGTGATTAGCATCGGCTATCTCCTCGAAGGGGACTTCGGAGCTCTACTGCATCTCGGAGATACTGGGCCCACGGATAAGGTCTGGCGCGTAGTGAAGGGCATGCCGAATTTGCGGGCGGTCATGATCGGGACGAGCTTTCCGAATCGGCTGCAACACTTGGCGGACCTCAGTGGACACCTGACCCCTCAGGGCCTGAAGGGAGAGCTCGCTAAGGGCGACGTGAAGGCGAGCGTGTATGTGTATCACATGAAGCCCCCATACGTCCCAGAGATCGCACAGGAGCTCAAGCAGCTTGTCCCCGAGTGTGAAATTCTCGAGCAGGGAAAGGAGTATTCGTTCCCGCCGGTCCCGTAAGGGTCTTCCGATGCGTGGCGGCCGACGAGGCGTTACCCTCATAGAAATCCTCATCGTCGTGACGGTCTTCGCGGTCGTGGCGGCGATGGGCATGCCGTGGGTCCTCGGCGTTATCGAATCGTACCGGCTTCGGGTAGCCGCCTGGGAGCTGGCCGGAGACCTCCGCCTGGCCCGCCAGAAGGCAGTGACCACACAGGTGAAACATCGCGTCTGCTTGTCGAACTGCGACAGTGCGGTCCCGCCTGGGGGCTATCTCTTGGAACGAGAAGGGAGCCCCTTGTGGGAGCTCGATGTGGTGCGGAGCGATCTCCCCGATGGGGTGGCGATTACCACCACTGCCCCCAACGATAAGCTCACCTTTGGCTCAAAAGGGGAAGTCTCGGGCGCTACCGGTACCATGACCATCACAAACGGAACCGGAACATACGAGGTAGCCGTCGCTATCACAGGACGCGTCCGCGTATGCAAAGGGATCTGTCCATGAAGATGCTTCCTCGCGGGAGGGCGGGCCTCACCTTGCCCGAGGTACTGCTGGCTACCGTCGTCATCATGATGGCCATTCTCGGCATCGTGGGCCTTTTTCCCACGGCCCTACAGAATGTCCAGTACGGGGGGCACATGAGCCAGGCTTCGTCCCTCGCCCAAGCAATGATCGAGCGGATTCGAACGGAGTCCTTTAACAGCGTGATCAGTTATGACGGCCTGGACACGCGGAACGCCCCACCAGCCGGTCTTCCAGCGTCCGTCCTAAACCACTTCAACGAGTGGAGCGCCGGGATCGCTCCTGCCAATCCGGTCGGGACTCTTCCACAGGGGTGGGGCACGATCGCTGTTTCCACCGTGGCCGGTCTTCCCGATCTGTTACAGGTGACCGTCACGGTTGGATGGCAGGAACGGGGGAACCAAACGATTAGCCTGCTGACGTACGTGGCCCGCTATGGATGACCATCGAGCACGATTCACGCTTCGACGAGGCGACGTGGGCTTTAGCCTTGCGGAAACCCTCGTTGCTGTCGCCATTAGTAGCATTGTGCTCCTGGGACTGTATCTCATATACGACGTGAACCAGGCCACGTTCATTCGGGGAGAGCAGCAGACCGATCTCCAGCAGAATGCCCGAATCGGCGTGGACCGGCTTGTGCGGGAGCTACGACTCGCCGGGAGCGACCCATCCGGAATCCTCACCACAGGTCCGCCGATTCCAGGAGGACAAGCGAGATGTTCAAATCCTCCACCGGCGACTCCCCAAGCCATTGAGAACGCCGAGGCTACCTGCGTCCGCTTTTATGCTGACGTGGATGCCAGTATGCCCTTGGACACCGAGCGAGTGGAATACAGTCTCGATGCGGCTGCCCAACTCCTTCGTCGTCAGGACTGGACGACTGCAGGAGCGACCGGAGGAGGCCAGCCTCAGGCCGAGCGCGTGACCGGCCTCACTTTTGCATACTACGATGGAACAGGTGGATGTCTCGGAGGGGCATGTGCTTCGCCTCCCGATCCGGTTCCAACGGGCAGCCTGAGCAACATCAGACGGATTGCTGTGGTCATCACGACGGCCGATACCCAGACCGGAGGTGGTGCTCCTCCCTTCACCCTCACGGCGGAAATCCGGCCACGAAATTTGGGGTTGAACCCGTGACCCCCCGCCTGGAATCTCGAAACCGCTGCCGGACGTGGGAAGGGTCTGGTCGTGATGCAGCGAAAAAGGGAAAAGGGAATCGCACTCGTCATCACCCTGCTCGTGATGACCCTCCTACTCATGCTGGGGACCGCCTTTTTAAGCCTCTCTTCGACGGAAACCCTCATCTCCATTAACGAACGGAACCGACTGCTCGCGTTCGACCTGGCCGAGGCCGGTGCCGAAAGGGCCATTGCCGAATTGAACGTCAATGTGGCCTATCCGGGGACTGGTGCGGAACAGGCCCTCGGTTTTGGGACCTACACGACCACCGTGACCGATCTTCTTCCACTGCCCGGTGCTGTGGATCGAAAGCAGGTCGTCTCGATTGGGTATGTCCCGAATAGCACCGTGCCCAATCGCGCAATGACCCAAGTGCAATTCGTCGTGGAGCGTGGCTCTCCATTTCAGTTCGGCTTGCTCGGCTTAACCTTGGTCGAATTGGAGGACCGCGTGGTGGTGGACAGTTATGATTCGACGCAGGGTGAGTACGATCCTGCAACCGCAGGATCGGAGGGACATATCCACAGTAACGGCAACGTCACGCTCTTAACGAATAACACGGTGAATGGGAATGCCCACGCAACAGGTGCGGTTACCCTCGGGGCTGGATCGAGCATTACGGGTACGGTCGGCGAGGGAGTGGCTACCGTCGACGTTGAAACAAGCATTACCCTTCCACCTCCCACGAGCGATACCGACGGTATTTCCCCTCCAGGGGCGTATAATACAGTTACGCACGATCTCGTCGTCGGCCCCGGCGAGACGGTGACGCTCGATCCGGGAACCTATTCCTTCGATAAGGTCACTCTGGGGGTGGGAGCGAAGCTTGCCATGTCCGGTCCGGTGCTGATCTACATGACCGGCAAGTTCTCTGCCGAGAACGGAGCGGTGATCAACACCAGTAAGATCCCGGCAAATCTGGTGATCGTCTCCTCGATGGCTGGGGAGGATGCTGTCGAGATGAAACCGGGAGCTGGAGATTTTTATGGGGGCATTTATGCCCACAATGGCGAGGTGGAATTTGACGAAGGGGGCTGGCAAATTTATGGTGCGATTGTTGCTGATGAGATCGATATCCAGGATGACGCCCGGTTTCATTACGATGTGGCCCTCACCGGAGCGTCTGCCCCAGGTGCCAATTTCAGGCCTACCGCCGGTACGTGGCAGGAGCTGCTGCCGTAAGTAATCTCCGTACGCTGCACCTTCCCACGAGCCTTCCCGCTAATCCATATTAGAACAAGTTCACCCGCACCTACGGTGAACCCTTGTCCATTGAGATCCGCAGGGTAGCCGCACATTCTGAGTCCCACACCTACGAAGCGCAAGAGCAAAACCAGTATAGGGTCGCCCCCGGCATGGTTCTAACGTCGTGGTGAGCCAAGCATGTGGCTCGGCAAGCGACCTCGGGGGGGCGTATTGCTTTTTTTGGGAAAAAGGAATGGCACGTAACTAATTGTGGATAAAGCCCAAGGCTGCCGTTGCGAGATCCCTGTAAATGGGCTTGGGGGCGCGTAAAAGCATCCTTCCATGGCATTGATATTGCACCCTAAGCCCGCGGGGTTACAGTCGTGAAGAATTTCATTCGAGATATTGGAAATGCAGGGTTATCGGGCATCGAACTGCTCTTGGCCCTGATCATCGCCGCCATTCTGATCGGCGCGGCAATGCCCTCTTTTTTGAATATGATAGCGAGCTCCCGCATCGATGGAGGAGCCCGTCAGGTCTTGTACGAGATTCGGTCAACCCAAAGCTTGGCGATCAGCAGAGGGGGCGTCTTTGGGTTTCACTGGGGAGGGGATCCGGGGCCCCCGCCTGCAGGCCAGTTGAACAGCACGTATCGGATCGTGAGGGATATACCACCCGGGCCGTGTAACTTTCCGCCGGTGGGCGCTCCTGTCGACAACACCGATGTAATCCGCGGCTGGTGGGATCTTGCCGGGGACTACCGAGGGGTGACGATCCAGTCTGTACAGGACGCAAACAATATAATCTTCGGAGGGGTGATGTTCAACTCGAGGGGAGCGTCGGTGAATACTTGCTCTCCCCCCCTGCCTGCCCCTGCGTTCCCTATGACGGTCATCATCGCTGATAACTCAGGCACCCAGCGATGCATCGATGTTCAGAGGACCGGGCGGGTGAGTGTGAGGAGTGTGGGGGTCGCATGTCCGTAAGGTGGCAGGGGATCCCCCTTCGATTCCCGGCAACTACTAAAGGCTTCACCCTGATCGAGATCCTGATCGCTGTCAGCACCTTTTTGATCGTGCTCTTTGCGGTCTACTCCAGCTTCGAGTCGGGCCGAGCTACTTATGAGGCAGGCGAGCAGAAGGCTGACATCCAACAGAGCGCCAGGATCGCCATGGAGCTGATGGAAGCAGATCTCCGGCTTACGGGATACGGCTTTCCCACGGGAGCGGGCAATGCCATCACCGGCGCGACGGCCACGTCTGTCACCTTCCTTGCTGACCTCCTCAATGCCTCGACGATAATATCAAATATCGATGTGAATCCCGGGGATACGACCCTCACCGTGGGGGACGCCTCGGGCATTCAGGCCGGGGATAGCATCTATCTCATCAACGGCGCCGAGTGGGAGCAATTGACTGTCCTGTCCGTCAATACTGGTGTCAATCCCCATACCATTACCACCACGGCAGGTGCGGCCGACACTTATCCTTGGGGAACCCAAGTCGGTCGGCCCTTGATTGTCAGCTATTGTTGGTATGACAATCCCGATGCGGATGGCATACCTGCCCCTGCGGCGTGTGCTGGACTCGCGGCCAACACGGTATACCGAGATGAGGGCGATGGGGGAGGATTGCAGCCTCTGGCCGATAATATTCAGAGCCTGCAGTTCCAATACTTCGATGCGAATGACGCCGCAACGGCAAATTCTGCCGACATTCGGCGCATTACGATCACCTTAACAGCCCAATCGCCACCGGGCTGGTGGAGGCCTCAGACGTTTAACATCGCCTCCGATGTGCGGCCGAGGAACCTGTAATCCAGCCCACAGGAGCTCCGTGATGGTTGGATGTGGCCCGGTGGATAGATGAGGGGTGCACAAGAAAAAGAAACCGCGATGGAAAGGACGCGCGATCACCGAGGGCTGACCCTCATCGAGGTGCTCATCGCGGCAGCAATTTTAGCTGTGGGTCTGCTCGCCCTGCTGAGTGCGTTTCCGATCGGCTACGTCGATCTGAATGTCAGCGGCGGCCAGTCGAAGGCCACAGCCTATGCGCAGCAGATGCTGGAACAGCTCAAGAATCAGCCTTTCAATCCTGGACCGCTGAATCAAACTGATACACCTGAACCGGGGTATACGCGGTCCTGGACGATTACGCAGGAGCCGGGCACGAACGTCCCAAACCGGCTGGCGCGCATTCAAGTGACCGTCGTCTGGACGCAGGGAGACCGGCCACAGAGGGTCGTGCTCGAAACAATGCGCGCAGAATGATCGGGGAGTGAGAACGTGAGCAGGGTCCCGTCTGTACGCTTTCGGGCAATTCGCCAGCCGGGATGCTCCCCGTGAGCAACCAGTGAGCGCAACGGCCCGTTATTGCAGTGAACGGAAGAGGGCACGAACTTGGCCCATTTTTTGCTAGTTTTTTTGCTTGACAAACGCCCAAAGCAGGATTATTACGCTTACACCATTGATGAACGATTTGAAGAGATAGTGGCCATCTATCGATAAGGAAAGGGTTTTGTGATGCTTTCATTTCTCAAACGCCGCAAGCCTCTGTTGGGCGTGGATATCGGAACGAGTTCGGTAAAGACGGTTCAACTCAAACCACACGGCAAAGGATACGACCTGGTTCACATGGGGATGGCGCCCCTGCCCCCAGAAGCGATCGTCGATGGGGCGATCATGGACGGCGGGGCGGTCATCGGTGCCCTCCAACAGATCTTTGACGAGCACAAAGTCACGGTCAAGGACGTGGCCGTGGCGGTTTCTGGACATTCCGTGATTATCAAACCCATTAAGATGCCCTTGATGAAGCCGCAGGAGCTTGCAGAATCGATCCAGTGGGAAGCTGAGCAGCACATTCCCTTCGCCATAGAGGACGTGAACCTGGACTTCGAGATTTTGCAAAGCCCCCCGGGGGCGGTGGAAATGGACGTCCTGCTCGTGGCAGTGAAAAAGGACGTGATCGGTGAGTATCTGACCGTGGCCTCGTCTGCCGGCCTCAACGTTGCCGTAGTCGATGTGGACGCTTTTGCCGTGGCGAACGCGTTCGAGGCGGCATACGAGGTCAACCCGAACGAGGTAACGGCCCTCCTGCATGTTGGGGCGGCAGTGACGACCATCACCATTCTTCGAGGGGGGACTCTCGTCTTCACTCGAGATAGCGTGATTGGAGGGAACCGGTATAACGAATCGATTCAGAAGATGCTGGGATTGAGCTACGAGCAGGCCGAGACCCTCAAGCTCGGGGGACAGGTCGACGGATACACCGCGGCAGATAGCCAGTCGGCGATCGATCTCGTGCACGCGGAATTAGCCGGTGACATTCGGCGCTCGATCGACTTCTTCCGTTCCGCTTCTCCCTCGGGTGTCATCCATCGGGTACTGGTCAGCGGTGGGGTCGCGTGCTTGCCGCGCTTTATCCCTCACTTGAGCGAGGCCTTAGAGTTGCCAGTCGAGGTCGCGAATCCGCTGCGCAGCATAAAGGCGGACCCGAAACGGTTTGACCCCGAGTACCTCGAGTACATTGCCCCGCAGTTGAGCGTCGGGGTCGGGCTTGCCTTACGGGAGGTTGGAGACCGATGATCAGGGTTAATCTTCTCCCCAGAACCGCTCGCGTCAGTGGTGAGCGGGACTGGCGCTCGCTCGCTGGCGGAGCTGCGGCAGGACTTGTTCTGTTGGTGATGCTGGTCGCCTGGTGGAGTGTCTCGAGCGAGGCACGCTCACTCCGGAGCCAGATTAGCTCGATGCAGGCAGAACTCAAGCAGCTCGAGGTGGTGGCGAAACAGGTTGAGCAGTTCAAGCAAGAGAAGAAGGAGCTGGAGGAGCGGCTCAAGGTAATCCAGAGGCTCCTTGCCGCTCAGAGCGTTCCCGTCCACCTGCTACAGACGTTGAGCGTGGAGCTGACAGACGAGTTATGGCTTACCTCGATCTCGAAGAAAGGCACCCGGCTCAGGATTAAAGGGTATTCTTTCACCGATTTTGGGATTGCCAATTTCATGACCCGGCTGAGCCGAAAAGCTCCATTGCTGCAGGACGTCGAGCTTGTGGTCTCAGAGCAGACCGAGGTGCAGAAGACCACCTTAAAGAAGTTTGAGATCGTCTGTAAGATGTTGGGCTGATCTCGCTGGGGGGTAAATCCATGGACCTCAAAGGGGCTTTCGCTAATACACCGAAAAGACAGCTCTATATATTGCTGGGGATCATGGCCGCGGGCCTCGTGTTTGTCTGGTGGACGTATCTGTATACACCAGCCCGCAACGAACGGAACCGCTTGGCCTCTACGAAATCCAAGCTCGAGCAAGATTTGTTTCAAAAGCGGCGGCTGCGTGATGAGCTTCCAAAACTCAAAAAAGCTCGGGAAGAACTGCAGCAGGATCTCGCGAAGGCCGTTCGCGCCCTTCCCGAGGAGAAGGAAATCCCGAATCTCCTCACACAGATCAACCGCCTTGGACAGGATGCAGGCCTCGTCTTTACCCTCTTTAAGCCCGGTAAGCCAAAGCAAGGCGAATTCGTGACCCGGATTCCGATCCAAGTCAAGGCAGAAGGAAACTATCACGCCTTGGGGTACTTTTTCGATGCGCTGAGCCGGATGGAGCGGATTGTCAACATCACTGATCTCGACCTGGATCATGCGAAGAAGGGTCGTCGGACCAGTGCCGGGGAAAGCACGATTTCCGGAGAATTTACCGCAACCACCTTCACATTTGGAGGAGCTCCACAGGACGCGGAGGAGGGCGCGAAAGGGGGCAGAAAGCGATGAAATCTTCCGTCCTCGCTCTTCTCGTCGTCAGCCTGGTCGCCGCTGCGTGCTCTTCGGAGGCACCACCGCCTCAGCCAGCGCGCGGCTCCCGCCCAGGCCAACCAAAGCGTGCTGCGGTTGCGCAGCAAAGCCAAACCTCTGGCTCCCGCGCGCTAGCTTCGGCGGGTCTCGAACCAATACGGTATCGCCCGGAGGGGCGACGAGATCCATTCCACCCCCTTGTGGAACCCCCGAGCGAGGAGACAGCCATGGACGTCGGTGGCTATACGCTGGCGGGGATCGTCTGGCAAAGAAACCAATATTTTGCGCTTCTTGAGACACCCGACGGTCTGGGGCACATTTTAAAGGTGGACGACCGGCTGGGTCCCGATGCGCGCGTAAAGGAAATCACGAAAGATACCGTCCTCATAGAGATGAAGGGTCGGAGTGTGGCCGGCCAGCCACGAGTCCGCATGATTAAGTTAGAGCTCGAGAAAAAGGAGGGAAGATAATGAAGCGGGAAACGGCCTCCCAGACCTCCCGATGGACATTGAGGGCTTTGGTGGGGGTAGTGACGTTCTCATGGATTGTCATGCCAACCGTATCGGTGCCGACGGTGGCAGGAGCGGCGCTGGCCGTTGCAGCGACTCGGGTAACCGCTGTCGAATTGGGAGCAGTCGGCCCAAAATCGGTAGTCGTGGTGATCAGGACCGACCGCAAGGTCGAAAGTTATGAATCCTTTGCTCTGCCTGACCCCCCCCGGGTAGTGATCGATATTCCCGATGCGGTCCATGCGGCCCCCAAATCATTGCGAGCCGGAGGTCCGGTCAAGGAGATCCGAAGCTCCCAATATAAGACCAAGCCGGTCAAGGTCGTCCGGATTGTCCTCGATTTGACCTCGAAATTACCTTATCAGATCGAGACGATCCCCGGGGAGTTGCAAGTGGCCATCGGTGAGGCGGCGCTCTTGGCGGAAAGGTCCCAGTCTCCGGCCATCGCCCAAGCTGCGCCAGAGGGCGAGCCGCCGACAGAGGAGTTGCCCAGTCCACCGCCGCTCGGGGAAGGCCAGGTGCATGGGGTCGAGTACCGACCCCAGGATGGGCAGGCCGAGATACTCGTTCGGACCAGCGGCCAGATTACCTTTGATGTGTCGGAAAGAGCCACACCGCCCGGTCTCATCCTGGAAGTGACCGACGCCGAGCTGAATCCGAATGCAGCCAAGGTGCTTGATGTCAGGCAGTTACCCGGTCCCGTGCAGCGGATTCGGACGACCCAGCAGAGCTTTGAGCCAGAAAAGGTGGTTCGAGTCGCGGCCGACCTGAAAGGCAAAGTACTTCACCAGGTGACACAGACCCCCGACGGAATTACCCTTTCACTGCGGGAGGCGGCTGCTGTCGCAGCTCCTGCTCCAGCAGTTCCGGAGCCCGGCGTAGCGGAGCCTACACCTGTTGCTCCGGCACCCGTTGCGCCTGTACCGGTTGCTCCAGCGCCTCCTCCTGTGCCGGTCGCACCTGTTGTGGCCGTTGCGCCTCCAGTAGCGGTTCCTGTCGAGGCGGAGATCGCCCGTCTTTCGATGGACTTCAAGGATGCCGACGTGAACAACCTGCTTCGGATCATTGCCGAGGTGAGCGGCCAGAACGTTGTCGCCGGCGAGGATGTCAAGGGGAAGGTGACCGTCCGGCTGGTCGACGTGCCATGGGACCGGGCGCTTGACAATATCCTGCGAATCAATGGGCTTGGCTTCGTCCGGGAGGACAACATCATCCGGGTGGCCAAGCTAGACAGCATCCGTAAAGAGCGGGACGCGCGTCGCAAGGACCTCCTGGAGGAGCAGGAAGCGCCGTCTGAACCGCTCACGACCGAGATCCTTCGGGTCAGCTATGGTGACCCCAAGAAGGTGGTCGAGAGCCTCAATAAGATCAAGAGCAAGCGCGGCAGCATCTCGGTGGACGATCGCACGGCGTCGCTCCTCATCCAGGATACCGAGGCCAACATTGATAACATGCGGGTCGTTTTGAGGGAGCTGGATCAACCGACCCCGCAGGTGATGATCGAGGGTCGGATTGTGACCGTCGACTCAAGTCACACCCGCTCGCTCGGCATCCAGTGGGGTTTCCAACGGACTCACGTAGACCCGAGCACGACGAGCAACGCGTTTGTTCTCTCGCAGGTCTTCGGCGACACAGGGCCGTCCCTCCCGACGACTGGGACTGCAGGTCCACTTACAGGGGCGGTTACCCCCGGCGTCCCGGCAGCCGTCAACCTGCCGATTGCTGGACCTGCTGGGGCTGTCGGGCTGGTCCTAGGGAGGGTGAACGATACGTTTAGACTCCAGGCCCAGCTGAGCGCCCTGGAGGAAGAGAACATCACCCGAACCCTCTCCACCCCGCGGATCGTCGCCCTGGATAACGAGGAAGCCATAATTAAGCAAGGGGAGGAAATCCCCTTTACCACGGTCGACTCCTCGGGCCGAACGACGGTGACGTTCAAGGAGGCGGTCCTGAGCCTCACGGTTACGCCCCACGTCACGGCTGATCGGCGGATCTCTTTGAAGGTCAAAGCCACGGATGACGCGGTGGGAGATCAAATCACGTTTGCAGGCGGGTTCGCCTTTGCGTTCAACAGAAACGAAGCCACGAGCAGCCTCCTCGTCGACAATGGCACGACCGTCGTCATTGGCGGAGTCCGGAGTCGAACCGATAACGTCAACGAAAACAGAGTCCCTTTCCTCGGCAGTATCCCGATCCTTGGGTGGCTCTTTAAAAACCGGACCGAGAATTTGAGGCCCGAGACCACTGAACTGCTGATCTTTATCACCCCCACCATCCTGGAGCCGTCCCAGCGGGGATAGCAGGGCGACAGTTGCAATAACCACGAAACGCACCCCCTGGGTGCGTTTCTGCTTTTCGGAGCGCTGATTTTCCGCTAAGATAGTGTGACGGAGGTGTGAAATGTCGCGAAGCATTCAACGCTGCACGCTGATCGGCATGCTCGTGCTCCTCGGCGTCATTTTCTGGTCGTACGCTGCGGCCCAAGAAGCATCAAAGCTCGTCTTATCCCTGGGGGACGCCTCTTACGTCCGCGCAGAAGCAGTCAATGGGGCGGAGGTCACGAATGAACTGGGGGAGCGTGACCTGCTGGAATTTGCCGTGGTGATTGTCTCAAACATCCCCTATAACCAACTGCCCGGGGCCGTACAAGAACGCCTCACAGAGTTCCTCAACCAGGGAGGCTCCCTCTTGATCACCGGGGGGCCAAATGCCTACGGCAGTGGTGGGTACCAGCCAATGGCATCCCTCGTCCCCTTCGAGATCCGCACCAGCGACGACTGGCGCGCCGTCCCCTTTTTGGAAGTCATCCCCATTCAACCGGGACACCCGATCCTACAAGGGGTGACTTTTCGCACGGTGGGGACGTTTAATGATCTCAATACAAAGCGCGAGGCCGTAGAAATTGCCCAGTACGCTGGCGGGAGGACGGGCTACCCCTCACCGCTCATCGCTGAGCTCCGGATCGGGCAGGGAACTGTGCTGGGCGTTGCTTTTGATCTCGGCCATGAGGTCCGAAGTGGATGGACGGACGGGAATCGTTTTGTCCAGAACGTCTTAACGTACCTGACCACCCGTTCGCCGTGAGGCCCAAGCCGACGGACCAGGAAGAGAGCAGGGGAAGGTAGCATGCTTCGCTACCTCACAGCAGGAGAATCACACGGGCCGTCCCTGACGACCATTCTGGAAGGGATGCCGGCAAATCTGTCCCTCAGCCCGAAGGATATTGATGTGGACCTCAGTCGGCGGCAGATGGGATACGGCCGCGGTGGGCGGATGAGGATAGAGCAGGACCGGGTGCTGATCACGGCGGGAGTGCGGCACGGCGTGACCTTGGGCTCTCCCATTGCCCTCACGGTCACCAACCGGGACTTTGCCAATTGGCAGGAGACCATGGGAATCGAGGGAGAGGCAAAGGCTCGGGACACCCGACCGCCCGTCACACGGCCCCGTCCAGGACATGCTGATCTTGCCGGCGCCATCAAGTACGGGCAACGAGACATTCGAAATGTCTTGGAACGCTCCAGTGCCAGGGAAACCACCGCGCGTGTGGCTGTCGGGGCAGTCTGTAAGTGCCTGCTCCGCGAGTTCGATATCTCGGTGCTCAGCCATGTGGTGGAGATCGGTGGGATCCGGGCGAACATCGGCGACGTGTCCCCCGAGCAGGTTCGAGCCTTAGCCGAGGCCTCCCCGGTCCGCTGTGCAGATCGAGAAGCCACTGAGGCGATGGTGGCAAAAATCGACGAAGCCCGACGGCGGAAGACGACCCTTGGGGGGATCTTTGAGGTCATCGTTGAAGGGGTGCCGGCCGGTTTAGGGAGCTATGTGCAATGGGACCGCAAGCTCGACGGACGCCTGGCGAGAGCTTTGATCAGTATCCAGGCGATCAAGGGGGTCGAGGTGGGGCTCGGCTTCACGGTGGCTGGCCGCTTCGGTTTCGAGGCCCATGACGAGATTTTTTACGATCCTGATCGACAGGGACCTCACGGCCTGAAGTTTTACCGGAAAACCAACTATGCCGGCGGGTTGGAGGGCGGAGTGACCAACGGGGAGCCGATCCTCATCCGGGCAGTCATGAAGCCGCTGTCTACGCAGTACGCCCCGCTGCGCTCGGTGGATTTAGAGACCAAGGAGCCCTTCGAGGCGACGGTAGAGCGGTCCGATGTGTGCGCCGTCCCCGCCGCCGGTGTCATTGGAGAAGCGGTGGTGGCCTTCGAAGTGGCGAACGCCCTGCGCGAGAAGTTCGGCGGGGATAGCCTCGGGGAGATGAAACGGCACTTTGATGCCTACACCCGCTACGTCAAAGAGCTCTGACTCGACAAGACCAGGATGAGAAATCTCGTGTTTACGGGAATGATGGGAACCGGAAAGAGCGCGGTAGGCCGCTACCTGGCGACGCAGCTCAAGGTCCCGTTTTACGATCTTGATGAATTGATCGAACAAGAAACGGGCCTCGACATCCCGGCGATCTTCCGGGAGCGCGGCGAGGCTGTCTTCCGAGAACTCGAGCGGGAAGTCGTCTTGCGGCTGTCTGGAATTCATGGATGCATCATCGCGACCGGGGGGGGGACGATCGTGGACCCCGAGAACCTTCAGCACCTGCGGAGGCACGGGGAGATCATCTGTCTGACGGCGGCGCCGGAACGCATTTTAGAGCGGGTCGAGGGGCTGGAACACCGCCCCCTCTTATGGCACGCAGATAAACTGGACCGAATCAAAGAGGTCATGCGAATTCGCGCCCCGGTCTACGCCCAGGTGGGTGAACCCATTGACACAACCGACCTGAGTGTGGAGGAGGTCGCCGCGCAGGTCCTGGCACGGGTCAATTTACACGAGGTCCGTAAAGGCTAAGTCTAAGTCATGGAAAAGGTCACAGTGAACCTCGCAGACCGGAGCTATCCGATTTATATCGGGGCAGACATCCTCCCAGAGCTTGGAGGCTTGTGTCGACCCTTCGGCTTTTCGGGGCGGGGCGTCCTCATCACCAACTCGGTGGTTGGCCCGCTGTACAGTCAAACGGTCCTCACCGCCTTCGAAGCCGTGGGGATTGTATTGACACTGTGCGAGGTTCCTGATGGGGAAGAGTTCAAGAGCCTGCAGGTGGCGAGTGATCTCTACGAAAGGCTCCTTCCCATGGCGCTCGACCGCCAGTCCCCGATCGTGGCGCTCGGGGGAGGAGTGATCGGAGACCTCGCCGGTTTCGTTGCGGCCACATTCATGAGGGGACTTCCCTTCATTCAGGTTCCCACCACGCTGCTCGCTCAAGTGGATAGCAGCGTGGGCGGAAAGGTCGGGATCAACCTCCCGCGGGCAAAGAATATGGTGGGGGCTTTCTACCAGCCACAGCTCGTCTTGAGCGACGTCTCCCTTCTCCGGACACTTCCAGCCCCGGAGTTTCAAGCCGGATTAGCAGAAGTGGTCAAGTACGGGGTGATCGCGGACAAGGCGTTTTTCGAATGGTTGGAAGCCCACCTCCCCGCCGTTTTGGATAGAAAAGGAGACCTCGTCATCCACATTGTGAAAACCTCATGCCGGATTAAGGCGGCCGTCGTCGAGCGTGATGAGCGAGACGAAGGGCTCCGAGCCGTGCTCAATTTTGGTCATACGGTGGGGCATGCGCTTGAGGCGGCCACGGGATACCGACAATTCACGCATGGCGAAGCCGTCGCTATTGGTATGGTCGCAGCCGCACGCATCTCGCGTCAGATGGGGCTGTGCAGCGAAGAACTTCCCCGAAGGATCCAACGCCTTATCGAACGGATCGGCCTTCCAACCGCTCTTCCTGTGCCTGCAGAAAATATAATAGAAGCAATGGGTTATGATAAAAAGATGAGAAACAACTTAACGTATTTTGTCTTGACGAAGGACATTGGCGATGTTACAGTGGCGCCGATTTTGGACCCCCTTGCCGCTCTCCAGAGCCTGTCCTGAGAAGACCTGGCGAGGCCCTTGTGTCATCACTCCCGAATCCTGACCACATGAAGCAGATGGAGGCCAAGCTGGCTCAGGACCCTCACTCCCTGGTCTTTGCCCAGCTGGCGGACGCCTACCGGAGAGAGGGAAGGCTCGAGGAGGCGATCCAAATCTGTCAGGAAGGGCTTGCCCACCATTTGAACTACGCCAGTGCCTATATGGTCCTCGGCCGGAGCTATAAAGAAAAAGGAGATCTCTTGGCAGCTCGGGACGCATTTCAGCGCGTCCTCGACCTTGACGCAGAAAGTGTGTTGGCGCATGACTTCCTGGGGCAGATTGCGGAAGCCCGAAATGAAATCCAAGAGGCGGTGCACGCGTACCGGGCCGCCCTCATCCTCCACCCGTTCGACAAGAAGATCCGGGAAGCCCTCGAACGCCTCCAGACCCATCTTGAGGGCGACGTAAAGAAAACACCTCCGGCGGCTCCAGAGGCACGACCAGAACCCCCTCCGCCAGAGCCCTTGGCGACTGAGACACTCGGCGACCTGTACGCGGCTCAGGGAGTGCATGATCAGGCAGCGGGCATCTATGCCCGGGTCATGAGCGAGACGTCGGACCGAGAGGAGCTGGCGCACAAGTATGAAGCGGCCCGGGCCCGTTCGCAGGATCTGGGAGCAGGGGAGATTCCCGACTCTCGAGAGGGTGGAGAAGCGCTTCGGCTCCTCGAAGCTTGGCGCACCGCCTTCACGAAGCTACGGGCAGAGGGTGGCGAGTCGACCGGCCTCCTCGAGGCGTGGCGTGATGCGTTCCGGAAGCTGCGGGAACAAGGGGGTGGACCTGTCGAGTCCACCGAGACTCCGGGTGGTCCGGGTGGAATAATGGAGAGTAGCCGAAGAGAACCGATCGAGCTTCTGGAAGCCTGGCGCAATGCCTTCCGAAGGCTGAGGGCAGCACGGGAGGGGACGGGTTAAAGCGGACAGAATCATGCGGGTCCTTGTACTGAATGGTCCAAATCTAAATCTCTTAGGCGTCAGAGAGCCTGAGATTTATGGAAGCATGACTCTCCGGGAGCTCGAGGAAGAGGTTCGGCGGGCAGCTGAGACGCGGGGGGTCGAAATTCAGTTTCTCCAGTCCAACCACGAAGGAACGCTCATCGAGCACCTTCACCAAGCACGCGGTTGGGCCGATGTGGTTCTGCTGAACGCTGGAGGGCTGACCCACACCAGTGTAAGTCTCCGGGATGCCGTAGTTGGGGTTGGCATTCCGGTGATCGAAATCCACCTCTCCAATATCCACGCCCGGGAGTTGTTCCGGCATCAGTCCCTGATTGCACCCGTGTCGGCGGGACAGATCATCGGCTTCGGTCCCTTCAGCTACCTCCTCGGCCTCGAGGCGGCTATTTATCTCATCAAGCAACAGAACCGAGGCCCGTAAACGCAACCGACCCTCGTCCCGGAGACGACGGCATGATCCTCTCGAATGACCTCCGTTCGGGAAACAAGATTGAACTGGACGGCACACCGTACCTTGTCGTCGAGTACCAGCATCACAAGCCAGGAAAGGGTGGAGCCATGGTCCGTACGAAACTGAGAAACCTACGCACTGGTGCGTTGATCGACCGGACCTTTCGCCCCGACGAGAAGCTCTCACCTGCCCCCTTAGAAGAGCGGAGAGCACAATTTCTCTATCGGCAGGGAGCGGACTATATCTTTATGGACGTCAATACCTACGAACAGTTTGGAGTCACGGAAAGGCAGCTGGGCGAGGCGGGAGCCTATCTCAAAGAGGAGATGGAAGTGACAATCCTTTTTTATCACGCGGAGGTCATCGGCGTGGATCTCCCGATCGCCGTGGAGCTGACTGTCGTGGAAACGGAGCCCGGTGTTCGCGGAGACACGGTCTCTGGTGGCTCCAAACCTGCCAAAATCGAGACAGGGGCTGTGATTCAAGTTCCTCTGTTCATCGACGTGGGAACCCGAATTCGCGTCGACACCCGGACGGGGACTTACATCGCGCGGGCGTAGGATAACTCATGAAGGCCTGCGAGATCCTCGTCCTGCCCAACCAGCGATGGACTCCCTGCATCGCGGCGATCCCGCTTTCACGATCGAGGAGATGTCGCCCCAGTTTCGGTGGAGCTGTATCTATGCCCCTTCCCCTGAATGGATAGCGATTTTTTCCCTTTTATACGATGGCTTTCGCATATTCCCTGTGTGTGATCACTGACGAAAAATCCTCAGGACTCCGCCATCGGGAGGTGGCAGAGCAGGCCCTCCGAGGCGGAGCCTCCATGATCCAACTTCGGGACAAAAGTGGGGATCTCCGTCACCTGTATGAGGAAGCCGTAGCCATTCGACGCCTCTGCCAGCGACAGGGATCCCTTTTCGTCGTCAACGATCATCTCGATCTCGCCTTGGCCGTAGGGGCCGATGGGGTGCATCTCGGACAAGAAGACTTGTCGCCCCAGCTCGCTCGTCCCCTCTTGAGACCCGGAATGCTTCTTGGGATCTCAACCCACTCGTGTGAGGAAGCTCAGGAGGCCGAGGCTGCGGGCGCCGACTATATCGGGTTCGGCCCCGTGTTCGCGACGAGAACCAAGACCGATACCCGCCCGATTGTGGACTTGGACGGAATCCGGAAGGTCCGGGCAACCGTTCACGTACCGATATTGGCCATCGGGGGAATCACCCTGGAGCGGGTTCCGGAGGTCTTGGAAGCGGGAGCAGACGGCATTGCTGTCATATCGGCCATTGTGGGATCGGGGGAAATCACCAGGGCCTGCCGTCAATTCCTCGCGCAAATCCGACCATCATCCCGGGGTATGTGATTCATGTAAACGACCATTCCCTCCCGGTCATGGATGCGGTACGATGGTGAGTAGCCCACGATCTTGGCCGGACCGCAGCATCGGGAAGCTGAAACGCAGAGAGGGGCTTACTGTA
>JBFHXD010000010.1:0-33418 GCA_041599135.1 Methylomirabilales bacterium (SeqCode)
CGCTGAGGGTGAACTTGAGTCGGGGAGGCTGATGTACCGTCACCTTCACCGTCCGCTTTTTCAGCTTGCTCGACTCCGGTCCCGGTACTGCCACTTCGATCTGTTCGATCTTCGATCGGCCGGGCAGCAGCTCGATCTTCTGCACGAGTCGAAGGGCCGAATCGTCCGCTGCCTGCGCCCTTTCGAGGTACCGGAGAAGGGATTCGCCACTCACCGGGGTGGCGTCGGGTAGCTCTTGGGTCTCATCCACGACCAGGTAGGCCTCTTCAAAGATTTCCCACGAGTCGGCCAGCCGGCCGCGGAAGGAAAGGTCGAAGTCTCGATCGATCAACCCCTCGAAGACAAGACCGTTAATCGTGCCGCTGGCCGAATCGGCGGCGAGGGTCGGATTCAGGATGGACGCATCCCCGATGGAGGTTTCGATATATCGGATGAGGCGACCGGGGTCTCCCTTTACCTGCTCCTCAAAGGTGGGAACCCAAAAGTAGGACTGCAGCAGAAAAAGGCTCACCACGGTCGGAGCCAAGATCAGGATTTGCTTCACCCGCATGCGTAACCTCGCGGCACGGACATCCTTGTGCCTCTTCCCCCACAAATGTGAAAACGAACCATTAGAACAAGATTAACGGAGGATTAGAAATTGCGCATGGGAGTCGACCGAGGCCGCTCTCAGGCGGTGGACAACAGAGGGAAGAGGCCGAAAGGCACATCGGATTTGGCACGCTCGCCGGGTGATCGTGGTCACGAAAGACCGTTCCTTACTGTTCCGAGGCGGGTTTTGGTGCCTCTGCCGGCGCCGGCGCTGTCTCGGTCTGCGCCGGAGCTGTTTCTGCCGGCGCCTCCGGGATTACCGATGCGGGCTCTTGTCGGACGGCATAGATCGTAAGAAAAAGCGAGGTCGCCATGAACAGCGCCGCGATGGCGGTGGTCAGTCGATGAAGAAAGGTCGTGGGGCCGCGGCCGCCGAAGACCGTCTGAGAGGACCCCCCACCAAAGGCGGCGCCAATGTCCGCACCTTTTCCGGTCTGCACCAAGATCACCCCGATCAGCGCTAAGCCCAGCAGGACATGCAGAATCAGTAGTACCCCGTGCATCGAACCCCCTTTCCTAATCGTTTATCCGATGACCGTAAACCGACTACCGAAAACGCCTTCGGTCCTTTGTGGTGATCGGTCGTCGGTCGTCGGCCATCGGTGGTCGAACAGTCAGACTTTCTCGAAACGGACGATCCGGGCAAAAGAATCCGCTTTCAGGCTCGCCCCACCGACCAGTGCGCCATCAATGTCCGGCTCGGCCATCAGTCCATCGATATTGTCGGATTTGACGCTTCCCCCGTAAAGGATACGGACCGCCGGCGCCGCCGCCTCGCCCCAAAGCTCGGCCAGGTGCTTCCGAATAAAACTGTGAACTTCAGCCGCCTGCTCTGCAGTGGCGGTGTGCCCGGTCCCAATAGCCCAGACCGGCTCGTAGGCGAGAGTGATTCCATATGCCGCCTCAGTGGAGATACTGCTCAACCCTCTTTGGAGTTGTCTCTCTACGACCTGAAGCGTCCGACCGTCTTGTCGCTCTCCCAATGTCTCGCCAATGCACACGATGGGGGTAAGTCCGTGTTCGAGGGCTGCCTTGAGTTTTCGGTTGACCAGAAAATCATCCTCACCAAAGTATTGCCGTCGTTCTGAATGGCCCAAGATCACGTATCGGCACCCCAGATCCTTGAGCATCACCGGAGACACCTCGCCCGTAAACGCGCCCTCCTGTTCCCAATGCATATTCTGCGCCCCTAGACCTATCCGAGAACCCTTCAGGGCGTCAGCCACCGCCGCCAACGCGGTGAAGGCGGGGCAGACAACCACCTCCACTGCATCAGTCCCCGCCAAAAGTGTCTGGAGCTGCTTCACCAGCGCCACCGCATCAGCGGTGGTCATATACATCTTCCAGTTGCCTGCGATCAAGGGTGTTCGCATCACTCGTTATTCGACGACCGATAACCGACGGTCGAAAAAGCCATTTGATCTCTTACCGATCTCGGATAACTGTCCTCGGTCGTCGGACGACGGTCATCGGTCATCGAGTATTATTGCTTATCGGTGAGGGCTGCGATGCCTGGCAGTTCCTTGCCCTCTAGAAACTCGAGAGACGCTCCACCGCCCGTCGAAATGTGCGTCATCTTGTCTGCCACGCCTGCCTGGACCACCGCCGCTGCGCTATCCCCTCCGCCGATGATCGAGGTACCCCCGCTGGCCGCGACTGCAGCCGCGACGGCCCACGTCCCTTCATGAAAGGGGGGCGTTTCGAAAACACCCATCGGACCGTTCCAGAGAATCGTCCGTGCCCCTTTGATGACCGTGGCGAACGCTTCCCGCGTCTTGGGGCCGATGTCAAGGGCCATCCACCCCTCGGGGATCTCGGGACCGTCCACCACCCGAGTCGGGGCATTCGGCTCGATCCGTTCCGCCACGACATGGTCGGAAGGCAGCAGGAAGGCGACCTTGGCGGCCCGGGCTGCTTTCATCGTCTCACGAGCCAACGCCAGCTTGTCTTCCTCAACCAAAGACTGGCCTACGGAGCTCCCGACGGCCCTCAAGAACGTATACGCCATACCCCCCCCCAGGAGGAACGTATCCACCTTTCCGATGAGGTTCTTCAGCAGCCCAATCTTGTCCGACACCTTCGCCCCTCCCATAATCGCCACAAAAGGATCTTCTGGGGCGATGAGGAGCTTTCCGAGGTATTCGATTTCCTTTCTCAAGAGAAAGCCGCACGCCGCGACCGGGACAAAGCGGGTGACGCCGACCGTCGACGCATGGGCCCGATGTGCGGCACCGAATGCGTCATTCACGTACAGATCGCACAAGCCCGCAAGGGCCCTGGCGAACTCCTCGGCGTTGTTTTCCTCCTCCGGATGAAAGCGCAGGTTCTCAAGGAGGAGGATTTCGCCGGGCCGCAATGCCTCCACGGCTCCCTGCACGGCCTGTCCGACACAATCTTCAGCCATCCCTACTGGTGCGTCAATCAGGTGCGACAGGTGTTCGGCGACCGGTCTCAGGCTAAAGGCTGAGGAAGGCTTGCCTTTGGGCCGACCGAGGTGCGAGCAGAGAACCACTCTTGCCCGCCGTTCACGGGCATAGCGAATGGTGGGCAAACTCTCCCGGATCCGGGTATCATCGGTCACCCGGCTATCCTTCAGAGGGACGTTAAAGTCCACCCGAATCAAGACTCGCTTGTTGGCCAAATTGACTTCGTCAATACTGAGCTTCTTAAACATTTCCCTGCCTACATGCAACGCGTGTGGATCGATGACCGATGACAGAAAAAGACCTTCGCGTTCCCCTCGGTCAACGGTCATGGGACAGCGGTCAACGTTTGACGGAGGCTAAGTACTTGATTACGTCTCGCAGGCGGACCGAGTATGCCCACTCATTGTCATACCAGGCCAACACCTTTACCAGTGTGCTGTCGATGACCGAGGTGGATAGTCCATCCACGATGGCAGAATGGGGATCATGAATGAAATCGGCAGAGACCAACGGTTCTTCCGTATACTCCAGAATCCCCTTTAATTCCCCCTGCGCTGCTTTCTTGAAGGCCTGGTTTACCTCTTCCGGTGTTGCCACCCGCTCCAGCTCTGCCACCAGATCCACCAGCGAGACATTGGCGGTTGGAACACGGATGGCGATCCCATGGAGCTTCCCCTGCAAATCGGGCAACACCAAACCGACGGCCTTGGCCGCCCCCGTGGTGGTCGGGATCTGGGACAGAGCCGCCGCCCGAGCCCGCCTGAGATCCTTATGGGGGAGGTCGAGGAGCTGCTGATCGTTTGTGTACGAGTGGATGGTTGTCATGAACCCGTGCTTGATGCGGAAGTGCTCATGCACCACCTTTGCCACCGGAGCGATGCAGTTCGTGGTGCACGACGCATTGGAAATAACGTGATGCTTGGTAGGGTCATATGCCTTTTCGTTCACCCCAAGAACAACCGTGAAGTCAGGGTTTTTGGCCGGAGCAGAGATAATGACCTTCTTCGCCCCTGCCGCCAGGTGCTTTGAGGCACCCTCTCGATCGGTAAAGCGACCTGTGGATTCCACCACGTACTCTACGCCTAGGTCCTTCCAGGGCAAGCCGGCGGGGTCTCTGACAGCCAACACCTTGATCACCGTGCCGTTGACCACGATGGCGTCGTCCTTGGCCTCGACCTGGGCATTCAACCTGCCTAGGATCGAGTCGTACTTCAAGAGGTGCGCGAGGGTCTTCGCATCGGTGATGTCGTTGACCGCCACAAATTCCAGGGCCGGGTCTTGAAGGGTTGCACGGTAAAGGTTCCGCCCAATTCGCCCAAAACCGTTGATGCCAACGCGAATGGCCATCCTCCTCCTCCTCTCCTCCCTGCGTATCAGGGCGGAACTCTCGTGAAGTGAAGACGCAAAGGATCAACTTCTCATGATAGAGGCCATAATCAGGGAAGTCAACCTTACAGCGCCCGTGCCAGTGTGTAGACGAGGACCCTGCGAGCCCCGGCTTTCATCAGGACCTTCGCACACTCGTTCACGGTCGCCCCGGTCGTGAAGACATCATCCACCAAGAGAAGAGTCCGGTCTGTGATCTTTTCCGGCTTCCCGACGGCAAAGGCTCCTCGAACATTCCGAATACGCTCTCGAGGCTTTCCGCTCTGAGGCGGCGTGGCTCGGATCCGCTCCAAGGCCTTCCGGAGGACCGGTCGCTGGAGGCGGTTCCCCACAACGCTGGCCAGGATCTCAGCTTGGTTAAAGCCGCGCTCTCGCTCTCGCTGCCGATGGAGAGGAACCGGCACGATCGCATCAATGGTCGGCTGGTTAAGCAGGTCCGTCGCCCGGTCGGCCATCAGCCGGC
Source organism: Methylomirabilales bacterium (SeqCode) (assembly GCA_041599135.1). Classification (GTDB taxonomy): domain Bacteria; phylum Methylomirabilota; class Methylomirabilia; order Methylomirabilales; family CSP1-5; genus CSP1-5. The sequence continues at coordinate 4,867 of JBFHXD010000010.1, forward strand.
CCAGGTGTCCCCCCAGAGCATCCCTCCGTCCGTGTTTGAAACGCAGGAGGATCTCCCGGAGTGGATCGTCCCGCTCATACAGCAGAGCCGACCGGGCTAGAAGGAATTGTGGTTGTCGGAGCCGACAGCTTTGACAATGATGAGACGCAGGATGGGCGAGGGCCCGTCCCCAAAAGGGCCGCCCACACCGAGGACAGAAGGGAGGATTAAGGAGCCTAACTCGGCCCCAGCACGTCCCGCAGACCACCGACCGAGATCCAACTCCGAGGGTGCCCTGACAGTTGGCACATCGGGCCGGAAGCAGGAACTGAAGGAGGGCAAAGTACAGTTCGAGACCCCACCTTTTCCATCGTAAAAGCTGAGATCCCTGTCCTTCGCCGACAGATGTTGTCAAGACGGGTCTGGAACGAAAGGGGGGGTGATCCAGGAAGAAGCGGTTTACTGGCGCTCCTCCTCCTCCTGGCATGAGATACAGTATTCCGCAAAGGGGACGGCTTCTAACCGCTTGACGGAAATCTCTCCTTCACACTTTTCGCACTTACCGTACGTGCGGACACGGATCTTCTCTAACGCGGCATCGACCTGCCGCAAGAGTCGCCTTTCAGCATCTCCGATGGAAAGGAGAAACTCCTTGGTGTAAGCGTTGGCCGCCTGGTCGGCCAGGTCCAAGGTCCCACTGCCCGTCTCGAGATTGGTCGCTTGGGCACGGACCCCACTTAAGAGGCCTTTTCGCTTCTTCAAGAGCCTCTTCTCGAGTTCTTTGAGCTTCGACGCTCTCACCGGTGTCGCCTCTCTTCGCTTTTGAACCCTCGGAACCGGACGAGGTGATTTCTTCACTGTGCATCCACCTCAGCGCTGGTACTCTCGCTGGGGCGCATCGGCCCAGAGCCGCTCCAGATTGTAGTAACGCCGCGCCTCATCCTCGAAAATATGGATGACCAGATCATGGTAGTCAAGCAAAATCCATTTTGCCCCATGATACCCTTCCCGGTGATGCGGCCGGACCTGCATTTTTTCGAGACTTTCCCCGATGTGGTCCGCAATAGCACGCACGTGCCGGTCCGAATCCGCACTGCAGATAAGAAAATGATCTGCAATACTGGAGATCCCTCGGAGGTCCAGGATCACGGGATGCCTGGCCTTGACCTCCCAGGCGGCGTGCGCTGCCAGATCGACCAGTCGGTCCGGATCTATTCTTCCCATCCTCCCAGGAGGCTCCCCTGGACCCCCTCTGCCTTGTCCCCCTTCGATTGCTGGTAGAGCTTATTCTTGGCCATGTACGCGGCCACCGTATCGGGAACCAAGAAGCGAATGCTCCGCCCCTCTTCCACGAGCTGTCGAATTTCTCGGGAAGAGAGATCGAGCGAGACGACCTCTACCAACAGGACGAGACCAGGGACCGGCCCCTGGCGGCTCAGCTCCGACGTCACCTCTGCGATCTTTAAGTACTGAAACTTTGGGTTGCCAAGCTGTCGCCGCTGCTCTGGCGACAGCGTATCTTCTACCTCGTCCAGACGCCAGCCGGGCCGAGCGGTGACGATCACCTGCGCCAGTTGCAGGATCTCCTTCACATTTCTCCATGTGCTCATTTCCAGAAAGGCGTCCACCCCCATGATGAAATAGAGGTGGGTGTCGGGCCCATACAGCTTGAGCATTTCCCGCACCGTCTCCACGGAATAGGATCGGCCCGGCCGGTTGAGCTCGCTCGGCGAGACACTGAAATATGGCGTAAAGACCGTGGCCAGCGAAACCATCTCATACCGATGGATGGATGCCGCCACGTCTTGGTTGGTCTTGTGGGGCGGACGGGCTGCCGGGACGAAGATAATGTGATCGAGCTCGAAGGCCAAGTAGATCTCCTCGGCCGCTCGCAGATGGCCGAGATGGATCGGATCGAATGTCCCCCCCATGACTCCGATGCGCATCACGAAACCCGCGCTGCCAGCTGTCCGCTGTCAGCAATCAGCAAGAAAATAACTAAGCGGTGCCGCTCGTGTATGTTCGCCGCCCCCACCCCTGCAACTCTCCTGCGGCCGATCTTCCACGCTTGCCAGCATACCAGCCTCTTTGCTCCTTCTTGCCGACTGCTGACGGCTGAATGCTGACCGCTCGTTACCGGCGGGAGTCACGGACCTGACCCTCGCCGAGCACGATGAATTTCTCACAGGTCAATTCTTTTAGTCCCATGGGCCCCCGGGCGTGCAGCTTCTGGGTGCTGATGCCGATCTCCGCCCCCATGCCGAATTCCCCTCCGTCAGCAAAGCGGGTCGAGGCGTTGACGAAGACCGTCCCCGCATCCACCTCGCGGAGGAAGCGCATCGCCCGACTATGATCCGCAGTGACGATGCCTTCCGCCAGTCCGGAACCGTACTGACGGATATGCGCCACGGCCTCTTCGAACGACCTTACAACCTTTACGGAGAGGATCAGATCCAGATACTCCGTCTCCCAATCGCTCTCCGTGGCCTGCTTCACATGTGGCAGGATTGCGCGCGTTGCGGAGCAGCCTCTGAATTCTACGCCCGCGGCCTCAAGGCGCGTTGCCAGCTTGGGAAGGACCTCAGCCGCAATCTGCTCGTGTACTAGCAAGGTCTCCATGGCATTGCAGACCCCTGGCCGTTCTACCTTGGCGTTAAAGACCACCTCTTCCGCCATCGGGAGATCGGCCTTCGCGTCTACATAGATATGACAGAGGCCTTTCTCGTGGGCAATCACCGGGATCGTGGACATCTCTTTCACTGTGCGGACGAGCTGCTCCCCTCCTCGGGGGATGACCAGATCGATATGGCGATCAAGCTTGAGGAGAGCGTGCACCGCCGCTCGATCCGTGGTTTTCACGATCCCTACGACCCCCTTTGGGAGCCCTGCGACCTCTGCTGAAGCCGTCAAGACTGCCGCGATTGCCGTGTTACTTTGAATCGCCTCGGAGCCGCCGCGCAAGAGAACGGCGTTGCCAGCCTTTAAGCACAAGCCGGACACATCGGCGGTCACATTCGGCCGGGACTCGTAGATCACCGCAATCACGCCCAGGGGGACCCGCATGCGACCCACCCAGAGGCCGTTGGGCCGTCGCTCCATCGCGGCCACCTCCCCTACCGGGTCCGGAAGGACTGCCACCTCCTCGAGACCTCGCGCCATCGACCGCACGCGCTCGGGGCTGAGCCGCAGCCGATCCAGAAAGGCACTGGAGTGCCCCTTGCCCTCTGCCGCAGTCAGGTCTTGAGCATTGGCCTGAAGGATCTCTTCCTGGCGATCAAGCAGGCCGTGCGCCATCGCCTGCAGGGCTCGATTCTTGACTTCCGTGGAGGCCAGGGCCATGTCCCGAGCCGCCTCTCGGGCTTGGCCGGTTAACGCCTCGATTTCTTTCATTACTCTCGCCCCAGGATCACGAGGTTGTCCCGATGTATCACCTCATCAGAGTGTTTGTATCCCAAGATCTGTTCAATGTCGCTGCTCTTTCGTCCTTTGATCCGCTCCACTTCCTCCGCGCTGTAATTGACCAGGCCTCTGGCAAATTCTTCCCCTTCGACTCCCAGGATCGACACCACGTCTCCGACCTGAAACGACTTCGCCGTCCTTTGGATCCCTGAGGGGAGCAGACTCCGCCCTTGGTGGATCAACGCTCGTGTGGCCCCCGCGTCAACCTGGACCGCTCCTCGGGGACGCGTCGCGAAGGCGAGCCAACGCTTTCGGCTCCCCATCCTAACGGCCTGGGGCAGAAAGAGCGTCCCCAGGGATTCGCCGTTAAAGAGCCGCAAAAGGACATCTGGTGTGAGACCGTTGGCAACCATCGTTGGAATATGGGAGGCCGTGGCCAGTCGTGCTGCCTCCACCTTAGAGGCCATTCCCCCGATTCCGACCAGGGTCCGGGAGGGGCCAGCCCAGAAGGTGTCGGGCGGAAATGGACTGGACAGAACCGGAATGAGGCGCGCGCCGGCATCAGTGCGGGGATCCGCCGTATAGAGACCGTCCTGGTCGGTGAGCATCACCAAAAGATCCGCGTTCATTAATGAAGCAACCAGCGCTGACAGGATGTCATTATCCCCGAACTTGATCTCCTCCACGGCCACGGTATCATTCTCGTTCACAATGGGGAGGACTCCGAGAGGGAGCAGCGTAAAGAGCGTGTTCCGTGCGTTGAGATACCGAACGCGGTCGTGAACATCCTCCCGCGTGAGGAGGATCTGGGCGACTTTGATCCCGAACGGGGCAAGGGCATCCTCGTACCTCGCCATCAGTACACTCTGACCGATGGCGGCCATGGCCTGCTTCACGGGGATACTTCGCAGTCGATCCTCGAGCTGGAGCCGCTCGATCCCAGCCAGCACCGCTCCTGAGGAAACTAGGACGGTATGCACCCCCTGGGCCATGAGGGTTGCAATCTGCTTCGTCAATCCCTGGATCGCCTCCGTATGTAAACCTGGAGTCCCCCGGGACAAGACTCCTGTCCCCACCTTCACCACCAGCCGTCGAACGCCTTTACACAGTTCAGTCCGGTTCATCGAACGCCTTGTTGGCCCACCGCCGTCTTCAGACGCGCTCGAAGGCCATCTGTGAGGGCCGTCAGCCCTGTTCCTGTTAACGCGGAGATGGGGTAGAGGGGAATCTCTCGCTCAGCAAAATAGGATCGACAGCGCGCCAGGTTTTTCTCGTGCGGGAGATCGATCTTATTGGCCGCCACCATTCGGGGCAGACGCTCGAGCGGGGCATCGTAAGTGTGCAGCTCTTCTTCCACCTCCTGAAACGCCTTCAACGGATCGTGATCCTCCGAGATGTCGAGGACATGCACGATCACACGAACCCGCTCAATGTGTCGAAGAAAAGTCAGACCTAGTCCAGCACCTTCCGAGGCCCCCGCAATGAGGCCCGGAATATCAGCAACTGTGACACGTTCGTTCAGGGAAAAATCGAGGACACCTAGGTTGGGTACGAGGGTGGTGAACGGGTAGTCAGCAATCTTGGGCCGCGCCGCGGTGAGAGCCTGAAGAAGGGTGGACTTCCCGGCGTTCGGCGCTCCGACCAAGCCGATCTCGGCGAGGAGTTTCAGCTCCAAGAACAGGGTCCGCTCCTCGCCCGTCGCCCCGTCTTCGGCGATCCGGGGGGCCCGACGCGTTGCCGTCGCGAAGGTCGCGTTTCCTCGCCCGCCCCGGCCGCCTCGGGCAACCAGGACCCGTTGTCCCTCTTCGGTGAGATCCCCGAGGACTTTGCCGGTTTCCTCGTCCTTGATCACCGTGCCCAGGGGAACGCGAATGATCACATCAGCCCCGTCACGGCCACGCTTCTTCTTCCCTTGCCCGTGCTCTCCTCCCGGTGCCCGATAGAGCTGCTGGTACTTCGGATCGATGAGCGTGCTCACCGACCGAGAGGACTCCACGACAATACTGCCTCCCCGTCCTCCGTCCCCCCCGTCCGGGCCACCCCGGGGGACGTGCTTTTCGCGCCGGAAGCTGACGCAGCCCTTTCCGCCGTGACCCGCCTTGACCTTGATCCGGGCGACATCGATGAACACGGAGCTTACTGTCCGTCCCCAGGACGGACCGTTGCCCGATGACCGACAACCGACGACCGCAAAAGGGCCTTTCGATCCCTTCCGGTCATCGGATTCCGGTCAACGGTCATCGGAAAGAGCATGCACCGGGATGATGTTTACGAACCGCCCCCGCCCGTCACGGTTGACAACGGAAACGGTTCCGGTCACCTTCGCATAGAGCGTATCATCCCGACCGATCCCGACATTCCAGCCAGGCTTGAACTTGGTCCCGCGCTGTCGAACGAGGATGCTCCCGCCCGAGACTAACTGCCCAGAGAACGCCTTCATCCCCAGCCGTTTTGCGTGGCTCTCCCGGCCGTTTCTCGAACTGCCCATCCCTTTCTTGTGTGCCATCTTTTCCTCCGTTCACGGCCCACAGTCGCCAGATTCCCTGTAAGGCTCTTTGAACTATGAACCCCTGAACTCTGAACCGGTTTTTGACCTATGAACCAACAGCAATCTCGTCGACCCGCAGACGGGTCAGCCACTGACGATGTCCGCTCTTGCGCCGGTACTTCCTTCGCCGCCGGAACTTAAAGACCGTGACCTTCGGACCCCGGACCTGCCCCAGGATGGTCGCCCGCACCTTCGCCCCGGGGACCACTGGAGATCCGATCTGGACCTTTTCCCTCCCGCCAACGAGGAGGACCCGGGAGAGCTCCACGACCTCGCCCACGTCCCCCGGCACTCGCTCGACCGCAATAACACCTCCCGGGGTCATCCGATATTGTTTTCCCCCGGTCTCTACTACCGCGTACATCCGCTCTCCCCTATCTGGCAACCGGAACTTTTCTTGTAGCAGGAATATCAGCGCCTGTCAAGAAAGCCAGCGCCGTCGCACAGCGTAAAACTTCCGCGCGTGACAGGGAAACCCCCGGTCAGGCGGGTGTTGGTTATCCTTCAGAAACTTGGTACTTCTCGAGAGACCACCCCTCCTCGGGGGCGAGTGAGATCTCGCTCCCAAACTTCTGTTGGAACGCCTCAATCACCTCCGCCTCCTCTGCCCGGAGCCAGTTCACTGCCTCTGGGTGGGCACGGATCTTGAGGTGGGTCGGCTTGCGCTTGACCATCCGCCACTCCGCCTCCCGTAGAATCTGGTGGGCAAGGGAGGGGATAGCCCGAAGTAAGCCGGTCCCCCCGCAGCTGGGACAGCTGATACTGAGGGAGCGAATGAGTCCTTGCTTGACCCGCTTGCGGGTCATCTCCACGAGGCCCAGTTCGGAGAGGAGGGCCACATTGGTGGGGGAGCGGTCAGGCTTGAGGTGTTCCTTGAGCTCGCCCAACACCCGATCGCGGTGATCCTGCCTCGCCATGTCGATGAAGTCGATAATGATGATTCCCCCCAGGTCACGGAGGCGCACCTGACGCGCAATCTCCCGGGTCGCCTCCAAGTTTGTCTTGAAGACGGTCTCCTCAAAGTCATGTTTGCCAACATGGCGGCCGGTATTAACATCAATAGAGACCAACGCTTCGGTTTCCTCGATGACGATATATCCTCCGGATCTCAGCCACACCTTGGCCCGTAAGGCCTTTTCAACCTCTCGCTCGACGCCGAAGGACCGAAAGATCGGTTCCTCCTCGGTGTAGAGGAAAAGGTGGGAGCGAAGATCGGGGAAGAGGGATTCCACAAACTCCAGACACCGTTCATATTCCGCCTCACTATCCACCACCAATCGGGTGACCTCACGGGTGAAGAGGTCGCGGAAAATGCGAAAGACGAGATCTAAATCTTTCTGCACGAGCACGGGAGGTGTGAGGGTCTCCGCCCTGGTCTTGATCTTTCGCCACAGGGACTGGAGAAATTCCATATCGGTCGCAATCTCATCCCGCTTCTTCCCCATCCCCGCCGTGCGGACAATCACCCCCTCGGTCCCTGAACTCAATTCCTGGACGATTCGGCGGAGGCGTGCTCGTTCCCCTTCATTCTCTATCTTACGGGAGATACCGATGTGCTGTTCGGTCGGCATGTAGACGAGAAATCGCCCTGGGAGGGTAATGTGGGAGGTGATGCGAGCCCCTTTGGTGCCCAACGGCTCCCGGGCCACCTGGACTAAGACCTCTTGCCCTTCTTTGAGGAGTTCCTCGATTGAGGGTTGTCCCCCTCGGGGGGGGCGTTTGTTGGGAGAGGGGGGCACCACCAGCCGCTGCTCCTCCCCATCGGATTCTTCACTCGCGGTAAGAACCCGTTCGTACTCCTCCAGATCCTCGTAGATATCTCGGACGTAGAGGAAGGCATCCTTGTTGAGCCCAATATCCACAAACGCTGCCTGCATGCCAGGAAGAATCTTGAGCACGCGGCCCTTATAGATGTTGCCCGCAAATCCTTCCTTCTTGGCGTCCCCAATCATCAACTCCACTAGCTGGCCATCCTCAAGGACCGCCACGCGCGTTTCCACCATGGAAGAGTTCACAATAATCTCACGCTTCATGACTACTCAAGGAGGTCGGCAGCATCGTACCGACCTCTCATCCTTTCTTTTCTTCTAGTTGCACCTTGTGCGGGCGAGACGGTCTCAGGGAGGGAGCCTTACGGAAGTCACCAGGGGATTATCGATGGATGGATACGCCTCGAAGGACAAAAGGGACCGTGTGGGCTATCCTGAGCCCTTCGAAGGCAAGAGGGATCAGTTCCCGCTCGGAACCGAAGGCGTGTTTTGCGGAACCTCCGGCCAATCAACCATCTTGTACCCCCCGGGCGGCCCCCGGGCCTGAAATCTCACCCACCCGCCGGGGCGTTCAATAGAATTATGATACCACTCCTAATGTACTGCATTATCACGCTGAAGTAAAGCCGTTTCCCGAACCACCAGACCCCACAGTCGCAATTGACAACGGGCCGGCAGCCGCCGTTTGGAGGCCCGTGTGGATGTTATCAAGAGAATCGTCCCAGCCTGATGCGGTCTATTTGATTCTCGGCGGACTGCGTGTTATAAGAATCAAACACACAGAGGTCACAATGAGTCGCAAGATTGTTGTCAAGACAGGTGACGTCACGATCGAAGGGATCCTCAATGACTCGCCTACCGCCAATGCGATCTGGGAGAACCTTCCCCTCACGGGCAAGGCAAACATTTGGGGAGATGAGATCTATTTCGCGATCCCCGTCAAAGAGGAGTTGGAATCGACCGCGAAAGAGGTTGTGGACATGGGGGACCTGGGTTATTGGCCTCCCGGCCGCGCCTTCTGCATCTTCTTCGGCCCCACCCCAGCCAGCACCGGGGCCGAGATTCGACCCGCAAGCGCGGTCACCGTCATCGGTCGCGTCAGGGGTGACCCCACCATTTTGAAAAAGGTTAAGGAAGGAGCCCGCATTCAGATCGACCCGGGCTGACCGCTTGTCCCTGGTGACATACTGTTCTCATTCGCCACCACGGACATCCTTGCGCCTCGTGGCATCACACGGCCGAACCCGCCGGCGGGACCTTGGGAAAAACCATTTCCATTCTCCGAGGCATCGGCTAGAATACTCCTCCAAGGGACAGGGGCAGCATGATGGATTCCAGATGGCAGCTCTCTCAGAAGGCGGTCATGCGGGCCTATGCCTTTGTCTCTCCCATTTACGATCTTGTCTTCGATCGCATTTTCTATCCTGGGCGGGTTGAGGCCATCAAGGTCTTGGAACCGGGGCCGGATGATCGGATCCTCGAGGTGGGGATTGGCACCGGCCTCAACCTGCCTCTGTATTCCTGTTACCGCCGCCTCGTGGGAATGGACCTCTCGGGGCAGATGCTCCGAAAGGCCCGGGAGCGGATCGGCGAACTGAACGCCACCCAGGTCAGTCTCGTCGTGATGGATGCGATGCGGATGGGTTTTGCAGACAACACCTTCGATCACGTCCTCGCCACGTACGTCATTAGCGTCGTCTCAAATCCGATCCAGGTGCTCCGCGAAATCAGGCGGGTGTGCCGACCGAAGGGCCACATTGTCATCCTGAATCACTTCAAGAGTGAGCATCCAGTTATGGGGCGACTCGAAGGACTGATGGCCCCCGTCCTTACCCGAACAGGCCTGTTCAAACCGGACCTCCAACTCACGCCACTCCTCGAGCAGGTGGGCCTCATCCCGGATCAGATCCACCGGGTTAACCTGTTTAGCGGGTGGCGCCTGATCCGGTGCATCAACACCAAGGAAACAGTCCGGTCAATTCAAGGAGGCAACGATGGCGGCTAGCTCCCCTCCACGGCGATGGGTCGTCCTGGTTCTCTCTCTGTTGCTCCTCGGCATCACGGCGAGCGTCGCCCCTGCCCAAGAGGCCGGAATACTCCAGGAGATGGAGGTGTTGGGAGTGACGGCCGATGGCCGGGGACAAGCACGTATTCTGCTCCGCAGCAAGAGTGACAAACGTGGGCTCTCGATGGTTATTGGCCAGTTTGAGGCGGTGGGGATCGCGCTCCCTCTCGAAGGGGTAACCCCGCCCCGCCCGTACACCCATGATCTGATCTTGGAGCTCTTCCGTCGGTTTGACGTCACGTTGACTCGGGCGGTGATCACCGAGTTAAAGGAGAATACGTACTATGCCAACCTCGTGCTGCAGGTGGATGGCCGCGAGGTGCTGGTCGATTCCCGACCCAGCGATGCCGTCGCCCTGGCTCTGCGTGCTGACGCACCGATTTTGGCGACAGATTCGGTGCTCAATGCTCAACCAGCAGCCGTGACCCCAGACCAGTAATGCTTCCAGCCCTCCCTCCGTATCCGGATGGCCCCGCCGATATCTTCCCTCTCTTGTATATGCTCGATCCAGCGAGTTCGCTCGTCCGAGGTGTGCGAACCGGTGTGGCCCCGGAGGAACGGTAACCGGCCCCAGGTGCTCATGGCTCGCATCCATCTCATCACAGGTCGTCCAGGTGTGGGGAAGACGTCCCTGCTCCTCTCCCTCATGAAGACCCTCCCGGGGAGGAAGGGAGGGTTCTATACGCGGGAGATCCGCGAAAGAGGACAGCGGGTCGGATTTCATGTCACCGATCTCGCCGGTCCCGAAGGAATCCTCGCCCACGTGCAACTTGCGGGACCTCCTCGGGTCGGGCGCTACGGTGTCGATCTCAAGATGTTTGACGCCATCGGGGTCCAAGCGGTCATCCGGGCCCTCCAAAAGGCGGACCTCATTGTCATCGACGAGATTGGCAAAATGGAGTTATACTCCTCCCTTTTCCAAACCGCACTCTTGAAGGTGTTGGAGGTGCAGCAACCCCTTCTGGCTACGATCCTCGCAAGAGCCCATCCGGTTACGGATCGGATCAAGGCCCATCCGGAGGTGTGGCTGCATCAACTCACGTCGACAAACAGAGCGGAGGTCGCCCACACGATCATGACCGATCTCAGCCGGCAGCTCGAAAGCGCAGGGCGCGGCTCCGCAAAGGTGGATTGCGGTTGACGCAACCCGTATGCTTGGGTAGGGTAAGAATGACCGATCGCGGTGGGGGAGCGATGGCGAAACGGTACTTCACGATTGAAGAAGCCAATGCCCTCCTTCCAGAGCTTCGGCTTATTTTGGAGGACCTCGGGGCCCGGCGCCTGGAACTGGAGGAACGACAACAGGCCCTGGAGGGGATTCGCCAACAGGCCGGCGGAAATGGCCATCGACTGGCCGGAGAGGAATTCCAGCGCCTGAAACGGGAGGCCGAATTCATCCTGGAAGAATGCAACACCGCGATCAAGAAGATCGAGGGGCTCGGATGCCTCCTCAAGGACTTCCACGTGGGTCTCATCGATTTCCCCTCGATGCGCGACGGGCGTGAGGTCCTCCTATGTTGGAAGCCGGATGAGGCAGAGGTGGGATACTGGCACGGCCTGACTGAAGGCTTCGCGGGCCGAAAGCCGATCCGATCTCAGCCCTCCTCCTGATTTCTTCCCCCCCTCGGGCCCGGAATATCCCCTTGACAAAGACAGATACGGGTGTTAACAAAAAATGATCATCTTCCACCACCACAGGGGATCCATTTAGGTCTTGGGTGGGGATAAATCCCTTGTACAGGCAATGGGTCTCAGCCGAGGGAACGCATGTCCCTTCCCTTTCCCAGGCTTCTCCCGCGAGGGGTTTCCCTGACGGGGAGCCGCGCATTCCGTCGGAATTGTCCCTGTTTATAGAATGCGGAAAGGGAGCAGAGCCTCCCTCTGCCTATCCGCTCAGCCTGACCCCCCTCCCCGAGGTTTTAAAACACTACGGCGACACACTTGGAATCCCCTTCTGGCTACTGGGGAGTCCGAGCCGATACTCGAAGCCCCTGAGAGGCGCGGCGTTCTACCTCCATCATTTTGCCCTCCCCACCCCTCCGGTCCTGTTCGGGATTTGGCCCCGCATTCCACTCGACCGTCTCCCGTTCGCCTTCGGGTATCCCATCGCACCGACGGCCCAGCAGGCTTTCCCTGCCGGCTCGCACATCGGTCGGGGACACATTGTGAGAGATCCCGAAGGGCGAGCCGTGGAAGAGATCGTTGGCGGAAATATTTATATCCTCTTTAATCTGCTCGGCCAGGATGGAGAACTCCGGCCGCTCCTCCTGCGGCGCTTGCTCGACCTCGCTCTTCCCCGCCTCCTGAAGGAGCTCAGGGCCCTCTCCCCGCTCGGCCTCGACCCGCTCCAGGCCGCCCTTGAGACCCTCCGACAGGAAACCGATATGCTGGCAGTCACGTGGGAACGCCAACGACAGGCCGAGCTCCGTCACGCCTATCTCCAAGAATGTCGGAGTCGCGTCCAGAACGAGACCACCTTTCTCGAAAGGGAAATGCAGCTTATCGAGGACAACTTGGAAGAGTCTGCCCGTCGGATCACCGCCGAAACCCGTCGCCTCCACGCGTACCGGCAGCGTCTGACGACCCTGCGGGGTACGCCGTCTGCGCCCGAGCAACACCTCAAAGATCTGGATGAACTCAGAGGGCTACCCGAGGTCCGCGAGGTACAGATTCACGATGGGCGGATCACGGTCTTTACCACCCCGCTTCAGGTGGAGCATGGGGGGCATGAGTTTCACCTGGGGAGTTTCCGGATCGACATCTCCTTTGCCGGAGATATTCGGATCCGGAACCTCACCAACGCCCTCGGGGCCTACGACCACCCCCACATTTACCAGGGCCGCCCCTGTCTCGGGAACATCCGGGAGGGCGTCGCCAAAATGATCGGTGAATACCAGCTTGTCGCGGCGATCTATGTCCTCCTCGACTTCTTGCAGACCATCAATCCGATCGATTGGCGGATTCCGATCTTGTACTGGCAGGAGGTGGGATCGTGACTACCCGTCAGCCCATGGAGTTCCTGCGGCAGCTGGACCTGCTGAGTCCGGAGACCTTAGACCTCCCCATCCATCTCATCGGATGTGGCGGGATCGGTTCCTTCACCGCCCTGGTCCTCTCCAAGATGGGCGTACAGCATCTCCATCTCTACGATCCCGATGGGATCGAGGAGCACAACCTGCCGAACCAACTCTTTCGTTTGAGGGACCTGGGCCGGTTCAAGGTCGAGGCCCTCCAAGAGATCCTCCAGGAATTTGCCGGAACTCCGGTGCAGGTTCAACCGGTTGAGGTAGAGGCCCAGCGCATGACCGGCGTGGTGATCTCGGGGGTCGACAGCATGCGCGCACGGAAGGCGATCTGGCTCCGATCCATCCGGTACCGCGCCGGCGTGCTCAGATACCTGGATGCCAGAATGGGTGCCGAGGTGGCCCGGATCTACGCCGTGAATCCCACCGACCCGGGCGATATCCGGTTCTACGAAAAGACGCTGTATGATGACAAGGAGGCAGAGGCACTCCCTTGCACGGCGGCCGCCATCGTCTATAATGGGTTTGCCATCGCCAGCCTCATCGGCAATCTGATCAAGCGGCTAGCAACGGGGGAGGATCTGCCCCGCGAGATCCTCTTCGATCTCAAGACCCTAACGCTCCTCACCAGCTCACATGAGTGAAGCTAACGAAAGGAGGGAAGACCATGACGACGGGCCTTTTGGAAAAGGAACAGACGGTCTCCGTGAAGGTGGTCATGATGGGGAAAAATATCACCACTTTTGTCGGAAAAGAACCGCTTTCCCTCGGCGAGGTGTTACAACACGTGGGAACGAACGGGAATACAGAAGTGCGGGTTAACGGCGTCGCCGTGGATAAAAGCCACCGCTTGGCCAGCGGGGACATGGTCCTCATCGTCCCCAAGATCCGCGGCGGCTAACCACTCGGCTTGCTCAGGGGTTCGCAAACGGCCAGAGTTCAGTAGGGCTGGACGTAGTTCCGGTGACAGTGGCGGCAGGCCCGAATGAGTCGCGCGAGGTGTGGTTGCACCTCAACGAGGCCTGCGTGACGCGCCGACGTCGCCAGGCCCTCTGCGGCTGCCTTGAGTTCCTGAGCCAAGCCCTCGAACGTGTGGAACTCTTCCCGGATCGCAGATTCCGCTCGACTGGGAGGGTGAAAACTGTCGGGCGGAAACAACGTGGACATGCGGGTGGCCTGCGCTGCGATCCGCGTTGCTCCTTGTTCCACCGCTCGGGTATCGCCACGGGCTAACCCTTCCCAAATCGCTTCAAGGTCATCCCCGAGCGCGCGCATGAGGGCCCACCGCTCGCTGATCACGCCTGTGGATTCCTGCCCCGCAACCAGGAAGCTGGAGAGGAGGAGCACCCCCAGGGCCCACCTTGTTCCCTCACGCATTGCTCCTCCGCCCGCTCGGAGGCGCCAGCCAGCTCAGTTTCTTTTCCGACAGAAGTGTCGAGGTAATCTCGACCAAGAGGACGGCAAACAGGAGCTCCTTCAAGGGTTGGGAGATGTCATACTTCTGCATGTGCTCCTTGGCAATCTCCTCCGCTTGGCGTTGGGCCGGCAGGCCCCACGGAAAACCGGGGAACAGCTCTTCGAGTTCTGTCTTGAGAACGATCCTTCCTTCGTCCCTCAAGTGATAGATCGCCAGGAGGAACAGGGTTTCACTGATCACTTCTCGATCTTCTTCTGAGACACCGTAGTGCTGAAAGATCTTCTCCCCGACAAAGAGGGCCATCTGAAATTCATGCTCGGTGTATCCACGCCAACCTGCCTCTACCATCAGAGATCTCCGGGCACACATCATGCATTCAGGATGTTTTGGATGGAGGAGAAACTCCGTGCATCTTAGCAACTCCTCCAGACCTGGGCAAATTCTTTCCGCCTTTTTTCTTGCATGCGACTGGAATTCCCATCCCTCGTGGTTTTCGCCAGCTCGATGAGAAATCCGTGTTCTTTTCCTCAGCGGGGTCGCAGGCCGAATTGGCCGCGTGCGAGGGAGACCAAGCGCCTTCGTCGGTCGCAGACTTCACTCGAGCTCTCGTGCCGATGCATGGGTGGGTGTTCGTGGCGAGCCTCATCAGCAAAGATACTAACTGTGCCGGTGTTCGCGCCGATCCCATCCCAGTAGAACGAACGATGCGCACTCGGAGGCCAGACTTCGTTCGGTCACTGGATTTTCACCGGCTGCGCGGGATGCGGTACTGGCGGGGAGTTCAGCGATCGGACCTGGGGCACAATTCTCGGGGCCCCGCTAGCGGCGACCCCATGGTGGTCGTTTTCCTCGGGTCCGGCCCCTCCGGCTTGCCCACGTGTGATGCAGTGCCGGCTCCACACCGTCCACCCCATGGCCGAGAGACTGTACCTTGTCAAGTTCAAACGCCGGCTGACCACAGACCTGGCAGTGGACCACCGGTGGAGTTGCCGATGGGTTGGGGATATACAGCAGCTCGATGTTCGCTTGGTCTAGCCACGTCGGGTCCACCTGCCGAGAGAGACATCGGGGGTTCGGACAGCGCAACCGTGTGACATTCTCCCGGAAATCTGCCAGCGTCATGGCCCGCCGCTGCGTGGTTCTGCGGCCTCGGGTTACCTTGCCCACGCGTCTTTTTGGCTGGGGCATTTTCTGCGATCTCCGTGATCTCAATGCTAGGCCGGAGCACCCTGCTGCTGAACAGAACCGGTTCGAGCAGACTCCGGAGTCTTCAAGCCGATTTCAATGCACGAACCGTGCCTCTCGCCCTACTTCCACGGCGACCTCTTTTTCCTGTTTTTCCTGCTCCCCGGACCCATTCAGGATTTATGCCAAGCCAGAGACACCAGAATCGAAGGGCGTAGCTTTCCTCAGACAGCCATCGCCTGGCTTCATCGCTCCTCTGATGTTGTGCGTCCAGCAGCGCTTGGTGGATGACTGCTGCTGCTAGTCGCTTGTAGGGCCTGAGATCGGTTCCGTCCGGGTGAACATCTGGCGGGCATACGCCCACGGTCCCGTCATGGTCAGCCGGATCCGTTCCCTCCGATTCCCCTGCGGGAAGTCTTCGGAGGGCCGGAAATCTATTGCGGCCTCCGCCCTTCCCATTACGTCTCGGATGACGCGTGTGACGGCCTCTCATGATGTCTCCTCCGTTTCCGGAAAGCACTAACCTTACCGACCACGCAGACGGTGGTGCGTTCCGACGTCCTCGGGCATCTCAAAGAGACACATGCGCCTCACTTGAGGATCAACCACGGTCTGCCATTCACGATAAAGGTCCCATCGACCTCGATCGGAAGGCTTTTCTCCATGAGGTATTCTTCGTGGGGAAGAGACCCCGAATGGGGGATATGAATCCCGGGCCTCCAGACCCTTCCAAAACTCAATCCGACCGCTGAGGCAAGGATCAGCAACACGCCGGCTTCAAGTTCCTGCTCAGTTAGCATTTTCCTATCCCCATAGGGTCCTGATGTCGGTGGTTCCGCACGGTTCGGGATGGAAGGATAGCCCCCGTCTTTCCTCAATGGGGAATCCTCCTCCTACTGTATAGTTCGGCAGGGATGGGCCGATTCTTCAGCACGGAGGCAATCCCTTTAGTTACGAGTGGTTCCTGCAGTGTCGGGAGAGCTTACGCCGAGGCTGCCAAGGGGGTTACCCTCTCCGGGGAGCAGACGGGTCCCTCAAGGACTGGAGGGGATAGGGCTGAGGGGGTGTCCACTATGCACGGGCGGTCTTGGACTTGAGCTTTTCGAGCAGCGTAGAAAGGAACGTAGCCTCGGCCGACCCCAATTCCAAGAAACGGACGCCCATCCCGGCAGGGAAGAAGTTGTCCCCTTCGAGAGGGTTGGTCCATATAACTCGACTCCACAGTGAGCAAGCGTCTCGACTCCCTGGGGCGGCCACACGAACGATCAACTCCTCTCCGGCGGACATTAGATCGGTCGTCCCGATGAACATCCCGCTCTGGCTCACATTGAAACACGTCCCCCTGCCCTGTTTCTCCAGGTGGTCGTAGACCACGGGAATCCGGGCAGAGATCCTGAGATGCCGCTGCTTCCGCGCCCTATCGAGGATCTGCTTGATGGCGGGGGCATCCAGATCCCGGGTGAAGGCAATCCCATGCCCTCTGACCGCTCCCAGCGCGGTACGAAAGACTTGACCGGCCCATACCACTCGACTCCGGAGGTCTGGCCCCTCTCCCAGGCGAACCATCAGCCGCGTGTGGAGCGGAAGGGGCGCCTGGAGTAAGAGCATTGCGCCTCCAGGACTGAGAGAGCGGGTCTTGCCCTCCAGCTGCTCGCCGGGACCTTGGGGGGCGAACACGGTACACTGAGCAGGAAGGTAAACTTCGATCCGGTGATGCCGACGCTCCGCAGGCGGCTGCATGGTCATCCTCCTTCTGTTTTCCGCTGGATGGCGGCGGGAAACTATCCGCCGTCGTCTGATGCAAGCGAGTCCCCGCCGCAACGCTTTCGGGATTGAGGGTGCGACAACTATGCCAAGAACGCGCTCCTGAGGGGACAACAACGCAACCTTTTGAATTCTCTGACCGCACCAAGGCACACGGCTTCTTTCAAATGAAGGCTGACCCTCCTGACAGTGGGAGCGTCTGACAGGTTGTCACAGGATCATCTTTTCAGGCTGGACAGTTTGTCGCGGTATGACACCGCTTTTCCAGAGGGCAGGTATCGAACCAGGCAGGGATCTGGTCCTCGGCCTGGCGGTATCGTGGCCTGACGGGCTCAGAGCCGCTCCGCTCCTCTCCGCTCGCGCCTGCGGGAGAAGAACAGGAACGACGTCAGGCCGACGACGACCAAACCACTCCCACCTCCAAGGAGAAAGGAAACCATCTGTGGGCCAACATCAATGCGGAAGGGTAACCCTACCAGGATAGCACCCCAGAGGGCGATGGTCAGGCAGATCACCCGTGCCGTCCGTCCCCGCCTGGCCCGCCTCACACCAGAGCCTGTCCATGACGAGGGTCGCGGAAAGGGGATTTCACGAGCGGCGATCGCCGCCCGCACCCAATGCCACGCTGCGCCGAGGGAGGGAGACATCCAGAAAAGCCCTGTGCGGGCGCGCCGCCGGTTCCGGCCGTGTACCCGTTCGGCCAGTTCATAGAGCAGCTCCTGGGCCTCCCCTTTATTACCGGCTTTGGCAAGCACCCTTGCCAGGAGGAATGTCGCTTCGAAGTGCCACGGCTGAATAGTGCATGCCAGGCGGAGCAGGTGGATGACCTCCGGACGGTCATCACGGCTCCGGAAATAGCGGGTTCCATCGAGGAGGGCCTTTACCCCGTCTGCGGGGAGTCCTCGCTCTGCCTGCAACCGGGCGACAACTTCCCACACTTCGCGTTTCCGTGGCAGGTACCGCGCCGCCTGCGTATAGATGCTCACGGCTTGATTGATGTAGCCGTGCCGATTGTATCCCTCTCCCGCAGCGACAAAGCTCGACCAGGCCTCGTCGAGTCGCTTGCATTCGGCGAGAAGAGGCGCAAGTTTCCCGTGAATGACGTGGTCGTCCGGATCCACATCGAGCACCTTGCGATACTCAGTGATGGCTTTTCGCAGTCTCCCCTTCGACCGGGCCTTCTCGGCCGCTGCGAGGATATCGAAACGATCGTACGAGTTATTCCGTGTCAGCCACATCCGGCTACGCCTCTTTTTTCGGGAAACCAGTGCCTCCGATGAGCGGCTTTAAGGCGTGAAGCTGCACGGGCTTAGTGCAATCTTTGTGCCCGCAGGTCCCAGCAAGAAATGAAGCTTTGAGGACCAATTCACTCACGCAAAGAGACGCCAGAGGAAAAACGAGCATCAGCCAGGATTACGATGGTCTCTTCCTTCGGGAGGAACTGTGGCTTTTGGATGACTCAAGGCAGGTCGAACAGGGCGATTTACTCCGGAGACTCCGGCTTAGGAGCCTGGAGCGAAGGGAGTTTAAAATTCTCGAGAATATGCTGGACCTCTTTATGACTCTGACTGATGTGTTCCAAATTCTGGAGGACCTCCCCGTCTAACTCCGCTTTGACCTTCTTGTGCAGTTCAGCCAGCTCCTTGGCGGCCTGAGCCTGATGGTCCGTTACCGCGGTCATGGCCGAGCTGATCGTCTTGAAGGCTTTATCGAAAAGTCCGGCGAACTCCTGAAGGTCATCGTCACGTCGAATCCGAACGGAGGTCGGGAGCTGTCCATCCGTTACCCCGTGCAGGATCTGTTCGATGCGGTACAGGGGGCCGCCTAATCTGTGGGTGACGAAAAAGCTCATGATGCTGGAGACCAGCATACTCACGAGAAGCGCCAACATGACTGGAACGGCCAGCGATTGGATCTGCGACATTATGGCGGCCTGCTCGGATCCGGAGGCCGATCCCCAGAGGGCTAGGTGAAGTGGAAAGAAGACCAAGAAGATCAACAGGAACCCACAGACGACCAACGGGACGAGCGACAGGAAGAAATACTTCCGCTGGATCGGGTGTACGTAGAACTTTCTCCGCCAGAACGTCGGCTTCATCCTCATTTCCTCCGCGGATCGCGAGGGAGACAGGCACTTCCTCAGTTTCCCTCTGTCGGCCTTCCGCCATCCCTGCTCGGAGCAGGGCAGCGTACCGACTACAGATCCTGAATCGACATACTGGGCAAGCAACATTCATGCCAAAAGTACTCAAGAGACAAGGCTTTGCGCGTGATTGCCCACCCATCTGCCATTAAGCTATACTGTTCTTTGGGGATTGCGCAGATACGTTGAAAAAAGCCCTGGCTGTCGGACTGTCAATTATGGCCAAGGTCTGAGTGTCTGATTTTGCGTCTGCCCTTCTATGGTCCGGATTCAGGGCGGACATGCGGTGCGACATCTAGACCGAGACGAGAAAGGCGGCGATGCCAATCATGAAAGCGACCTCGCATCAGGTGAGAGAACCGCGCCCTAGCCGAACGACGGAACACGCCTGGGCAGATTGGCCCGATGAGAAACTCCTCGATGTGAAGATGTGTGATCTCAACCTGAGGATCCGGGGGAGCGGCTTAGAACGGCGCATCAGACAGCTCTTCGGGGAGCTCAAAGATCGCGGCCTTCGCTTCAGGCCCCATTTCTGGATTTCCGACGACTGGTTCACGCCCGACGGCGTTCCCGGGATCGCCATCCCGTTCTACGTGGCCCATCCGCGCCTGGCGCGACTCGAGGAGCATCACATGCTCGAGGTCGAAGGCGGCACCCCTGAGTGGTGCATGCAGATCCTCCGGCACGAGACAGGGCACGCCATCGATAACGCGTACCTCCTCCGCCGAAGGCGCCAGCGTCATCAGTTGTTCGGCAAATCGTCCACGCCCTACCCCGACTACTACACGCCAAAACCGTACAGCAAGAGCTTTGTCCTACACCTCGATACGTGGTACGCGCAAAGTCACCCGGATGAGGACTTCGCCGAAACCTTTGCCGTCTGGTTGAATCCCGAATCCATGTGGAGAGAGCGCTATGCGGGCTGGCCGGCACTCAAAAAACTCGAGTACGTAGACCAGCTTATGCGGGAGATCGCCGGACAAGAACCGCAGGTGATCTCGAAAGCACGTCTTGAACCTCTTTCCCGTCTCCGCAAAACCCTGCGACAGCATTACAAGAAGAAGCGCGAGTACTATGGGCTCGAATACCCGAACTTTTATGACCGAGACTTGAGGCGACTCTTCTCCAATGCCTCGGAGTTCACCAGCAACATGTGGGCAGCGAGCTTCTTGAAGCGCTACCGCAAGGAAGTGCGTCGCAAGGTGGCGGGTTGGACGGGAGAATATCAGTATACAATCGACCGGGTCCTTGAAGATATGATCGAGCGGTGCCGCGAGTTGAATTTGCGATTGGCCGTCCCCGAGGACCAGGCGAAGTTGGATTTTTTGGTCCTCCTCACGGTGCAGACGATGAACTATCTTCACAGCGGTCGTCACCGGGTAGCGCGATGAGAAAGCTCCGCGTCTTGGCATTGATGCACGAAGGATTGATCCCTCCGGATGATCCTGCCGGTATTGACCTCGCGACCGCCGAATGGAAAACCGAATACGACGTCGTTTCCACCCTTGGTGAGATGGGGCATGAAGTGCAGACGGTCGGCGTGCGGAGCGACCTCGCGGTGATTCGGCAGGCAATCGAGGAATGGAAACCGCACATCACCTTCAACCTCCTTGAAGAGTTCGATGGTGTCGCGGTCTTTGACCAAAACGTCGTCGCCTACCTCGAACTGTTGCGAGTGTCGTACACCGGCTGCAATCCCCGGGGACTGATGCTAGCTCGCGACAAGGCCCTCTCAAAGCAGATCCTTGCTTACCACCGCATTTCTGTCCCCGAGTTCGCCGTCTTTACGCTAGGACGGCCGGTCAAGAGGCAAAAACGTCTCTCGTTCCCTCTGATCGTGAAGTCCGTTTCCCAGGAGGCCTCGCTCGGTATCGCCCAGGCCTCGATCGTTGATAACGAAGAAAAGCTTCAAGACCGCGTCGGGTTCATTCACAAGAGTGTGGGCACCGATGCCATTGCCGAGCGCTATATTGAAGGGCGTGAACTATATGTCGGTGTACTGGGGAATGCGCGGCTGCAGGTTTTTCCGGTCTGGGAGCTGGATATGAAGGGGATGCCCGATGAGGCTCGGCACATCGCCACGGCGCGGGTCAAATGGAGCCCCAAGTACCGGAAAAAGCATGGAATCAAATCCGGCGAGGCGAGGGAATTGCCCGAGGAAATGACGCGGAAGATCCAGGACCTCGCCAAGCGCGTCTACCGTAACCTCTATCTCAGCGGCTACGCGCGCATCGACCTGCGGCTTGACCCGGATGGCAAGATCTACGTCCTGGAGGCCAATCCCAATCCCGAAATCGCCTACGGCGAGGACTTCGCCGAATCGGCCGAAAAGGCCGGGATCTCGTACGAAGTTCTCTTGCAGCACGTGCTCAACCTCGGTCTGCGGTGGCGGTCCGATCGATTGGGGTAGCGGGCCACCCAAAAAGCAAAAGGGCCTCGAACATCTCGAGACCCTTTCTGCCTATATCGAGATTCCTGCTTACAACTTCACGACGTTAGCCGCCTGCTTACCCTTCGGCCCTTCCACGACATCGAACTCAACTGCCTGCCCTTCGGTGAGGGTCTTGAATCCGTTATCCTGGATCGACGTATAGTGCACAAATACATCGGGACCATCTGGTCGTTCGATGAATCCGTAGCCCTTGGCGTCGTTGAACCACTTCACGGTACCAGTCTGTCGCACGTTCTTTGTTCCCTCCTTTCTTTTCAGAATCTCCAGGGACGTCCCCGGTGTCAGGTCGCGGTCGAACCTGATTGCATAAAAAAACCGCACGGGCCTTTCATGCAGCCCTTGCGGTTATCAGGTCCACAACAAGCCGACCACGAAACGCATATTCACGGTACCTCTCCCCTCTCCGCGTGTCAAGAAATATTCTTACGAGTGACCTGGCTTTGACGACACGAACCTGGGAGGGCGTTTGCGTCAACCCTTGCCGCCTGCAAGCTGCCGACCCTCCGGAAGTGTTCGAAGCCAGAGCATGGAGCACACACCCAGCAACCCACCAATCCCCAAGACACTGTATGCCCACCCCCAGATTCCGCTGGCCGGGTCAGGCCCGCGAGCGGTGAAATCGAGCACCGCCCCAAAGACCAGAGGCGCCACAGCCCCTGCCCCAAAACCCAGCAGCGAACGCACCGCCAAGACAGAGCCGAGGCGTGAAGGGTCCACAACCTCGGTGATCGCTGCGGAGTATACCGGTGAGTCGCCCAGGGCCGAAAAGCCGTACACGAGGCCCACTACGATTACCACCGTGAGTGGCGCGGCCACGAGCCACCCAAAGGTGAACGAGCAGGCCGTACTGACGGCCATCATGCCAATGATGATGGCGGTCCGGCCCCAGCGGTCCGAAAGCCAGCCGCCTGCGCTGGCAGCGACGATCCCCATGACGTGGAAGAGGCCCGTAAGGTTGGCGCCAATACCGGCGGAGCGGCTCAGATCGAGGCCGTGGGAGCCGAGGACCACGGTCAAAAACGCCGGCGTCCACGCCCACATCCCGAGGAGCTCCCAGGCATGGAACGTGTATCCTGCTACCATCAGCTGCGCTGCCCGATTCCGAGAAAGGACATCCCACAGCCGCCACGACTCGACAGAGGAAGCCCGTCTCCGCGGAGTGCCTCGTAAGACCGCAATCGCCAGAGCCGCGCACGCGACTGGCCCCAAGGCCAGCGTTAGAAGGGCGGCACGCCATCCCGCGATCGTGATCACAATCCCGCCGAGCACAAGGGCGAGGGCATAGCCGGAGGAGGACGCGGCCAAAAACCACCCAATGGCCCATCCTCGCCGTGCCACGGGGAAGCGCTCGGCGAGGAGCACCAGACCCGGCGTATAGGTCCCAGCCAGCGTGATGGCGAGGAGGGAAAAAAGAATCAGGGCCGAGAAATACCCATCGGCGAGCACGGGAAGGGAGAGTGCGACTGCAGCCGAGGCAAAGCCTGACCAGATGAGGACTGGTTTGGCTCCCACCCGATCGATCATGGCCGAGACAACTGCCAGTGATACGGCAGAGCAGATTTGAAACGCGGAAGAGATGGAACCTGCCGCCGTCCCCGAGAGCTCCCACTCGTGCTGGAGAATGGGAAGCACAGCGGGGTAGGCCATGAACATCATTGCGGCACCCAACCGGGTTGCGCACAGTCCTGCCAGCCAGAGCGTATCGGATCGATGGGAAGCCAATTCGCCCAGGGGCTCGTTACGATGCCGTCAGTGGCACGAGACGGAGTTCGACCCGGCGATTCTGCTGACGTCCTTCAGCAGTGTCGTTGCTCGCGATCGGAAAGCGTTTGCCAAAGCCCTGCGTAAGCACACGCCGAGAGTCGATACCCTGTGCAACCAAGTATCCGCCCACGCTGGCGGCGCGCCGCTCCGAGAGGCTCTGGTTATACGCGTCCGAACCCGTGCTGTCCGTGTGGCCCATGACCTCGATGATGGTCTTGTTATACTCCTTCAGCACGAGGGTGACCGAATTGAGGACCTCATAGACGGCAGGACGGATTTCCGCCCGGTCCGTATCGAAGGTCACGTTACCCGGCATGTTGAGGATGAGGTTGTCTCCTGCCCGCGTCACGCTGACGCCGGTGCCGCGCAGGCGCTCTCTGAGCTTTGCTTCTTGGACATCCATGTAAGCGCCGACGGCGCCACCGGCGAGGGCACCGGCCCCGGCGCCGATCAGCGCTCCCTTGGCCCGGTTACGCCCGGCCAGGGCGCCGATTGCCGCTCCCCCGGCTGCGCCGATGGCGGCCCCCGCTGCCGTCTTGCTGATCTGCTGTTCGCCGGTGTAAGGATTCGTGGTGCAGGCGGCCACGAAGCACAACAAGGTCACCAGCGTGGCAATAGCACGGTTCGATACATTGGTGCTCATCTTACGTTCCCTCCTTTGAAGGACGTTGCCTATCTGCCGTTAACGGTTTCTCCGGTTGAAACTGTGGTGCCGGGAGCGGGAGTCGAACCCGCACGGGCGCGAAGGCCCAACAGATTTTGAGTCTGTCGCGTCTTCCTGTTCCGCCATCCCGGCATCGGTATGAATGAAAAATATCTCAAAAAATGAAAGAAGGGAAGCCTCGCGACTTCCCTTCTCGCCGGATTATCCAAGATTGCGAGTGTACCGGATTACCGCACGGCCTTTCGGAGTTCCCCCCCAGGTCGGAACTTGACCACCTTCGCCGCGGGGATCTTAATGGGCTTGCCGGTCTGGGGATTCCGGCCCGTTCGCGCCTTCCGCCGCCCGATGCCAAAGCTTCCGAATCCCACGAGGGTGACCTTTTTCCCTTTCTTCAATGAGTCCTTGATCCCCTTGAGGGCGCTCTCCAACGCCACCTCGGCCGCCCGTTTGGTCACCTTCGCGTCTTTGGCCATCCGGGTTACCATATCCGCTTTTGTCATCTGCTGCCCTCCTTATCATGGGTGAAAAAGAATAAAGATCCGTCCTGGGGGTGGCTCGGCGTATATCAGAACCCACAGGCCGTTGTCAATGGAAATTCGCGCCACGCAGAGCCGCCGAGCACCACGAATAGCTCCTGGTTCCCAAGCTATCCGCGCGGCTCTCGGACCTTTCCTTGGTAGGGTTCTGACAGGTATCGCTCGGCCGTCTGCTGGGCCAGCCCCCCGCCTTCGATCTTCAGGGCACGTTCATAGGCCTCGACCGCCTTTTCCCGGTCCTTGAGCAGATCATAAATCATCCCGGTCCGCGTGTGTGCCCAAGCGGTGATCCAGCCATACTTGGTGTTTTGTGTCTCGATCGCCTGCTGGAAAAAGCTGAGAGCCTGCGCATACTCACCAGCATCCATGGCAATCTTGCCCCTGAGTTGAAGGTATCTGGGGGTAAGCTCTTGAGGAAAGTGCGGGCGGTTTTCTTCTACCGCTCTTCGGATCGCCTCTGCCACGGCGAGCGCCTTACTGGGGTGCTGGGTCTCGGAGTAGAGAAAGGAAAGGAGAAAAAGGAATTCGGGGTTTCCAGGATACCGGCTCGCCAAAATCTCCGCATATGGGAGGGCCTCATCAAATCGTTCCTCCCAGCCGCTCAAGATCCGGGCCAGGGCCACCATCGCCGGCACCTGCGCCACGGCCCCCTCACGGGCCACCCGCTTGAGTCGCTCGAGGCCCCCATCACGCCCTTTTCCGGAGGGGAGCACGATAACGACCACCGGTTTGAGCAGTGCTGGAACCCGGGAGATGGCGTAATCGTAAAGCCCCAACATCCACAGGGCATCCACCCGATGCGGGTCCACCTCGAGGGTTCGCGTGAGGAGATGATGGCTTTCGCGGATCCCATGAAACGCGGCAAAATAGTTCTTCCGCACGCGATCAACGGCCGCCTTGACTCCATGCATGATCCCGAGGGTCAGGAGCAAGTCTGCATTATCAGGTGTCGCCTCCAACAGAGATTCCCCTTGGGCCAGCACCGGCTCCATCCGGTCGAGAAACCGGTCAAGAATTTCATTCGTTTTCTCTTCTTCTCGCTCCTCCTGAAACGCCTCGTCCATTTCGACTAGCCCATCCAGAAAGGGGGAGAGCAGATCGCCGCCTGGAAGGCTGTTGAGGTGCCGGAGGGCATTTCGGGCTTCAGCGTAATCGAGGTTTGCCACGTGATCGATTGCTCGAAGAATCTGTCGCGTGGTTTCCGACGAGACCCCGAAGGCACCCCACCCCGGCGCGGGCCAGGCGAGTATGATCAGGGAAAGTCCACAAACGATTCGCCTCATGACCTCGCTTCCTGCTCCGCAACAGCCTTTCGCCACGCCGTCACCATAGCGGGATCAACGTCGATCAGAAAGACACGTTGCAGGCGCCCCCCGGAAAACTGCCGGATAGCTTCAATCATGCTCTTGGCTGCCGCCTCGTGATCGACTCCGCCGACCCCTGTGCCCATCCCTGGCAGGGCGATGGTGGCAAAGCCCGCAGCGTCTGCGAGGCGCAGGGCCGCCGTCGTCGCCTTCCCGACGTTCTCCACCGGAATCCGCATGGCGGGTCGCTCCATGGTCGGCGCATGGATGATCCCCCGGAACCGGGTCTTCCCGCCACTCGTGAGTATCGCCTCCCCGACGGGAGTGGGCCCTTGCGCCACAGCCTCTTCCTCTACCTGTTTTCCGGCCGCTCGCTTGATCGCCCCGGCCACGCCGCCCCCCATCCACCCCTGGCTATTGGCGGCATTCACGATTGCATCAACCGTCGCCTCGAGGATCGAATCCTGCTGAATTGCAATCTGCAACTTCACGCCACCCTCTAAATTGACCCAAATACCAGTCAATGATAATGATAAGGTATGTCCAGTGCCCCTCCCAAAGGAAATCCCGCATGAGGGTGACTATCCTCGGATCGGGGACCGCTGTTCCCTGCTCCGATCGGGCTTCGCCCGGTCTCCTTGTCGAAGTGAGTGATGAACACCTTTTGCTGGACGGCGGCACTGGCACCCTGCACCAATTGGTGCGGGCAGGGGTCAGCCTCGACGCATTGGACCGGGTGCTCTACACTCACTATCACCCGGATCACGTGGGGGACTTTCCCCATCTTCTTTTTGCGCTTCGGAGTCCAGAGATCGGCCGGCAGCGCGCGCTCTGGGTCGGCGGGCCGCGAGGGCTCCGGCACCACTACCAGCTCCTGGGAGAACTCTACGGTCCCTGGGTAGCCAATCTCCCCTTCGAATTGGAGCTTCACGAGCTCAAGGGGGAGACGATCGACTTTGGCTCGTGGCGCCTGACGGTCCGCGCTGTCCCCCACACCGATGCCAGCCTTGCCTATCGGATCGACGGGCAAGAGGGATCTTTCCTTTACTCCGGAGACACGGATTACTCCGAAGCCCTCATCGAGTTGGCTCGCGGTGTCGATCTGCTCATCCTGGAATGTGCCTTTCCGGAGGGACAAAAGGTCACCGGGCACCTCACGCCGAGTCTGGCTGGTGAGATGGCAGCTCGGGCCGGCGTGAAGACGCTCGTCTTGACTCACTTCTATCCCTCGTGTCGTGGAAAGGATTTGCTGACCCCCTGTCAGAAGCAGTTCCCCGGGAAGATCCTCCTCGCCGAGGATCTGATGCGGCTTCCTGTGGGAGGCTCAAGGACGCGATGACTGCGCGGGAACGTTTGATCCTTGCCCTCGATCTCCCCTCTTGGCAGGCGGCTGAGGGGACGGTCGAACGACTCCGGGGACGGATCCACGTCTTCAAGGTCGGGCTCCAGCTTTTTACCGCCGCTGGTCCCCGGGTGATCGCGGGAATTCACGAGCGGGGAGGCAGAGTCTTCCTAGACCTCAAGTTCCACGACATTCCTCAGACGGTGGCAGCCGCTGCCGCGAAAGCGGTGGAATGGGGGGTCTTCATGCTGGACCTTCATATCTCCGGCGGATCAGAGATGATGCGGACCGCCGCAGAGGCGATGGCCGAAAAGGCAGAAGCCCTCAGGGTTGAGCGCCCCCGTCTCCTCGGGGTCACTGTCCTGACGAGTTTGGTCCAAGCCGATCTCCGAGCGCTGGGAATGGAGCGGGCGGTGGAGGAACAGGTCCTTTCCCTGGCCCGGCTGGCCAAGGATGCAGGACTCGACGGGGTGGTCGCCTCCGCGAGAGAGGCCGAGGTCATCCGGCAACACCTTGGCCCCAACTTTCTCCTCGTGACGCCCGGTATCAGACCGGTAACGCCTGCATCAGACGACCAGCGCCGCACCGCCACCGCCCGGGACGCCCTGCAGTCCGGCGCGGACTACATCGTGGTCGGTCGCCCGATCCTCAGGGCGGCAGACCCTGTCGAGGCGGTGGAGAACATCGTGGCAGAAATAGAGAGCGAGACGCGGCAGTGACGTCCACGGGAGGTGACCATGGCCTACGAACACCTGCACGTGCAAACCGTCGATGGGATGACCACAATCACCATCAACCGTCCCCACGCCCTGAACGTCTTGAACGCTGCCACCATGCAGGAACTGCGACAGGCCTTTCTCATGGCTCGCGACGATCCCGCCGTGGGAGTGGTGATCCTGACCGGGGCCGGGGAGAAGGCCTTCATAGCCGGTGGCGACATCCGTGAGGTTCTCGCCGGTCTCACGCAAGGCGCCGCATCTGCGCGAGACCAGTTCGCTCGAAACGGACAGGACCTGGTGACCCTTATCGAGCGGTTGGGGAAGCCGGTCATCGCCGCGGTGAACGGGTTCGCTCTGGGCGGGGGTTCTGAGATCGTGCAGGCCTGTCACCTGGCCATCGCCGCTGAGACTGCAAAACTCGGCCAGCCCGAAATCAACATTGGCTTCAATCCCTGCTGGGGGGCCACACAGCGTCTCCC
>JBFHXD010000011.1:0-31080 GCA_041599135.1 Methylomirabilales bacterium (SeqCode)
CCGGCGTCTCGAAGCCACTGCGCAAGGCGCTGGAGCGGCGAGATTATGACCTCTATGAGCTCGATCTCTCGGAATTCATCAAAGCGGGAGGGTCGGCAAAGTGCCTCGTCCTGCAGATGGTTGACTAGACGGCCCTGCCACCCCGAATTCGCCGATCACTCCTTGCCCAGGTGGTGGATGACTTGTGGGATGATCAGCGTGGCGAGGTCGGTCCGCGAGCCTCCTCCTAACACCGTCAAGAGCTTGCCGCCGGAGGCCTCCCGAGCCGCGCCAACCATGAAGTCAGCGAGATCCACAAAGGCACGAAGGGAGAGCCCCATATCCCCGTAGTCTCCCTGGTGCCCATCAAAGCCGAAGTACCAAATGGTGAGATCCGGACGAAACGCGCGTACCCGCGAGGCAAAGGCGGCCTCCGCAGTCTTCAAGTAGGCATCGTCTGGATCACGACCTCCCCACGGGGCGGGAATATCCACGTTGGTCCCGTCGGGAGAGACATAGTTCATCCCACAGATGCAGACGTGCAGTACATCGGGGTCTTCTTCGAAAATATCACGCGTCCCGTCGCCATGGTGGGCATCGGTATCCAGGATGGCAAATCGGCGAACCCCATAGGTTTTCCGGAGGTGGTCAATTGCGATGGCCACATCGTTAAAGCAGCAGTAGCCGCCGAAAAAGTCGCGTCCAGCATGGTGGCCACCGGCTCCGATGAACGCAAAGGCCCGGTCGACTTCCCCGACACATATCTTCTCTGCTGCCGCCACGACACCTCCCACGGAGGCTCTCGCGGTGCTTCAGAGAGGGTCTGCTGCCACTTGCGGGATCAGCTCGGGCGTATGGACTTGAAGGATCAGCGCGTCGGACACTTCCGGACAGCGGTAGAGTTGGAACCGATCCTCCTGTAGCAACTCATCGAGCGCCGCGGGGAAATCGGCGAGCCGCCGGCCCACGGTGAGGTAACTCCGCCGGCTGAAGCTTTCATGATAAAAGATCCCTACGCGTGCCATCGCGAGTTCAGGCTCAACGGTTCACAGACGAAAGCGTCTCCGAGAAAAGTTCTTGACAAAATTACACTGAAAGAGTTGCGATGGGAAGGGCAAAGTAAACATGGGGGACTGGAAAGCACCGTACGGGGGGAGCGATGACCGAGCACAAGACGGAGACCCTGATGCAACGTGTGGACCGCTTAGAACGGCAGAATCGTCTCATCAAAAGAATCGGAGGTGTCGCCCTGGCGGCGATCGCCGCCCTCGTCCTGATGGGACAGGCGCTGCCGAGTAAAGTTGCAAAGCTCGTCGAGGCGGAAAAGTTCCTCGTGCGGGATACGGCCGGGAAACCCCGCGCGACGCTGGGCCTGTTGCCGGACGGATCGCCCAGCCTGAACCTCATTGATCAGGACGGCAATATCCGCATGGCGGTGGGAATGAAGTCAGAGGGCTCCCCGAGCCTCAACTTGTATGATAAAGCCCAAACGAACCGTGCCGTCCTGGCCACCTTGCCTGACGGCTCGCCTGCCCTCGTCCTCTTCAGCAAGTCCGGCGAAACTCGAGCCTTGCTCGGCAGCAACTTCCCTATACGGATGGACCACGAGGAAATCCAGACTCGACCGCCATCTTCGCTTCTCTTATTTGACACCACCGGGAAAGTCATCTGGCGGGCCCCATAAAAGAAAGGAGCCGGTGATGAACGAGCACCTCGAACCAGTGCACCGCAAGAACCGCGTCATGGGCCGAAAGGGCCTCCTGGAACTGCTCGGCATTGCCGCCGCACGACTCACCACCGTTCGCAGGTCCACGCCTGCAATACCCAGCCGAGACCACATACAGATCGATCCAGAGCAACACGAGGTGCTCCGTCGCCTAGCCTCCGAGCGCCAGACCAGCGTAAATGCCCTCGTCGTAGCAGCGATCCAAGACTGGATTGCACGACAGACCAAGCAACCACGCCGCAAAAGCCCACCCGGAGACGCACCGCGGCGGACATCATCGAGACGAAAAGAGAGCCCCACGAAACGCACCACCCTCGGCAAACCTGGCACGATGGCTGGATCGGAGTAGTGAGCAACGATGCTGTCGTCTCTCCAAGAACACTCCTGCCGATAATCTGTCAGTTCAACACACCGGATGGTCCCTAACTAGCTGAAATTTCGCCAATTGTCGTTTTTGGCACATGTCTTGCCCCTGCGCGATAAGGGATCCGTCTGCGCGCGAGTGCTGTTCCGAGCAGGTGTGAGGTATTTCGGTGCATACAAGTCACTCGGGAAAACGGTCACCTCTATTATTTCTATGGCGTCCGAACAGGTCGCGAGGGGAGAAGTCGTGTTCCCGTGGCTTCACGCTCGCCGAGTTGTTGATGGTCATTGTGATCATCGGCACACTTGCGGCCATTGGATATCCCATTTACGGGAGAGCCCTCGTGAGGGCGAGAGTCGCGAAGGCCATCGCGGACATCCGGGTGTTGAGTACGGAGATAGGCGAGTACCAGTTGTTTAAGGGCAGCTTGCCGATCAGCCTTAGCGACATAGGGCGCGATACTTTTGAAGATCCCTACGGAAATCCGTATGAATATTTGAACTTCGCCACCGTGAAAGGAAAGGGGCCAATGCGGAAAGATCGGTTTCTCGTCCCCATTAATTCGGATTACGACCTGTACAGCAGAGGAGAAGACGGAGATACTGTGGCGCCTCTTACGGCGGCAAAGAGTCGCGACGACATCGTCCGGGCCAATGACGGAGGATTCATAGGACTGGCTTTAGAGTACTAATTCACGCAGAGATTATAAAATTTTTTTGAGGTGAGCTTCCTCCGCACATACCCGCCGGAAATCGCCCGACAAAGGGTCAAATCGGTTCTCAAGTCCTTGAAAATCGTATCCTTTCTATTTGGCACACTTTTTGCCCCCTGCCTCAAGAGAACCTCCAGCTGATTGAACCACAGGACTTACCTCAGCAAGAGTACGGTCCCTAGCAGGTGTGGGGGTGTTCCAGTGAGTGCAAATCACTTGGGCAATTGCATACGCGCACCGTTACCTCTACTCCAATGGCGTCGAGATAAATCGTCGGATAGGAAAGCCTGTTGTCGCGGTTTGACGCTCATCGAGTTGCTGGTCGTCCTGGCGATGATTACTACGCTAATCGCCATTGGATATCCTGTCTACGGGAATGCCCTCGACAAGGCAAAAATCGCCAAGGCCATCGGGGACATCCGTACTTTCGAGAAGGACATTGCGTTCTATCAGTTGTCCAATCGAACGTTTCCGGACACCCTTGCTGACGTGGGACGCGCAAACTTTCTGGACCCCTATGGAAACCCATACAAGTACTTAAACTACGCTAATGCAAAAAAGTCGAACAAATGGGGAGGAACTAAGGGCGGAACAGAAAAACCGCGGAAGGACAAGTTTCTGAAACCGCTGAATTCGGAGTACGACTTGTACAGCAAGGGCAAAGACGGGGAGAGTAAAGAAGATCTCAACAAGAAGGAGAGCTGGGATGACATCGTGCGCGCTGTTGACGGGGGATTCGTAGGTCTGGCTTCAGAGTTTTAATGCGGTTCACAAAATCGTTGAGCCGTACCATGGATGGTCGTCGGTCAACACAATGATCCCTCCATCGTCACAAGGCCCGGCTCTCCTCGGCCTCCTTCCACTTTCACCCGACCCGGAAGGAATCGCTCTATCACCCAACGATTGGTCAGAAGGTGTTCTGTCACTGCTGTCGTAGCGAGCGAGGATGAGCCCGGTGCAATAGCCATCGCGAGCAAAAGCTGATCGGCCAGGTGCGGGTCAGCGACGCCAAAACCCTGGAGGTAGGCGAAAACCTGATCGCACGCTTCATCCGCCACACGCTCCGCCGGCTTTCCCCGCTCACCGAGGCTGCTAAATCCGGCCCGTCCCCCCTCACACTGCACCAGCAGGAAAAGAATCGTCCCGGGATTTCGCGCTTCCACTTGGCAGATTTCGATTCGACAGGGGATCTCGAGCGGCCCGAGCCGCGACAGGGCGCGGTCCCGCTGTCGCTCTGCAACGCTAACAGGCACCCCTGCGACCGCGGAGAGGCCCACGATCTCTACAGGTCCCCCGCGCCCGGTCAGGGTCAGGGGCTGCAGGCTCGACGGCTGGACCTGGCCCTCGACCGCGCCTCCCCCCTTGGGGTAGAAACCCCAGCGCTTCAGCGTCAGGGATGCTCGAAGACCCATGCCCCCGAGCACAGGCAGCAGGACCTGCTCGATATAGTGAAAGGAAGGACTCCAAGGGACGTGCGTCCCTCCGGTAATGGAGATGCGGGAAGACCCGGGGGCCAAGGCTAGAGGGATCAGGATCGTCTGCAAGACCAGAGAGATGGCTCCGGCCGTGCCTACGTCCCAGCGATAGGCTCCCCCCGCAATTCGGGAAGGAGTGAATCGGAGGGAAACGGAGCCGACCGTCGCCCCGTCCACCTCGGCCGCCGCGATCTCCGACAGGGCCCTGACCCCGGCCAGATGCTGTGCTTGAAGGCCCGGATTCCTGCGTCCCGCCCGGATCTTCTCAATGAGCACCGGCCGCTCGAGCACGGCACTCAGGGCCAGGGCAGTCCGGAGGATTTGCCCTCCCCCTTCCCCGTACGATCCGTCGATGGTCAGCATGTTTCTGCCAGCGAGGGGAAATCGGGATCCACGATGGCGATCTTGCGAGGCGGGCGCTACTACCCTTTCGCCTTGTCGGCAACCTTTTGCAAGAATCGGCTCTTATTGACGATAAAACGTTCGTGCGTGCACTCGCTGATCTTCTCTTTTTCGTCAAAGGCCTCCACGGCGAAGGTCAGCTTCCGCTCGTCGATTTCTTTCAAGGTGGCCGTCACCTTGACCATCATGCCGATGGGCGTGGCGACGAGATGTTTCAGGTCGATGCGTGTTCCGAGGGTGATCATCCCGGGATCGAGCTGATCCTGCACCGCGAGGACTGCCGCTTCCTCGCTCCACTCGCACAGGATGGGGGTGGTGAAGACATGGACCCCAGGATTCCCATGCGTGTCTGCGGAATGTTCTGGCGCAACACGCCGCTCGATGGTGTAGCTCGCCCCCACCTGGAGTGCCATGTGTGCCTCCTCTCATCGTGATCAGGTCTCTGAACCGCGTAGCCCGTTTTTCTACCATCCACCCCGAGACCTGTCAACCGCCAAAGCACACGAAAGGGCGGAACGCCTTGACAAGCAGCCGGTGACTTCTTAGATTGTGGGCGGTTTACGCCCAGAAGCACATGGTCCCACCCGGACAGGAGGAACACACCGTGAAACCCAAGGTCTTGGTCACCCGCATGCTTCCCCGCGCGGCCTTGGATTACGTGTCGAGACATTGTGATGCCGAGGTGAATCGGCGTGATATTCGCTACACAAAGAAACAGCTGATCAAACGCGTGCAGGGTAAGGTGGGAATGATCTGCGTACTCACAGACACCATCGACGCCGAGGTGCTCGGCAGCAGCCCCGCCCTCAAGGTCGTGAGCAACGTCGCTGTCGGGTACGACAACATCGATGTAAAGGCGGCGACCAAGTACGGGGTGCTGGTCACGAACACCCCTGGAGTCCTGACCGAGACCACGGCCGACTTCGCCTGGGCGCTCCTGATGGCCAGCGCCCGCCGCGTGGTGGAAGCAGATCAGTTCGTCCGGGCCAGAAAATGGAATGAATGGATGCTCATGGGATTTCTGGGACGCGATCTGTATGCAAAAACATTGGGAATTTGTGGCCTCGGGCGGATCGGGGGGGCGGTGGCGCGGCGTGCCCAGGGGTTCAACATGCGGATCCTCTACACCCAACGCCATCGGGATGTGGGAAAGGAAACAGCGCTCAAGGCCACGTACGTGGACAAAATGACTTTGCTCAAGGAATCAGACTTCGTGATGCTCCTCCTTCCCTTGACCGCCGAGACCCGCCACTATATCGGAGCACGGGAACTTCGGGCGATGAAGGAGACCGCTATCCTCGTCAACGCAGCCCGCGGACCCATCGTGGATGAAAAGGCGCTGGTGGACGCACTCAAGGCTGACAAGATTGCCGGTGCCGGGCTCGACGTGTTTGAACGGGAACCCAAGGTCGAGCGGGGACTTCTTCGGCTCCAGAACGTGGTCCTAGCCCCCCACATTGCAAGCGCCTCCATAGAGACCCGGACAAAGATGGCCTGTATGGCCGCCGAAAATTGTGCGGCTGCCGTCTCTGGCAGGCGACCACCCAATCCGGTCAACCCCGAAGTCCTCAATAGATAGTTTAGAGTTCATAGCTCAGGGTCCAGAGTTTGAAGCCGGCAATAAGCAAATAGCTGTCGGCGGTCAGCAAGAAGCGGACCCCGCCAATAGGGCGCTCATGCTGACTGCTGATGGCTGACAGCGGACAGCTGTTCAGTCGAGAGGGACACGAACGGTGAAGCCGACCGGCTTGCCGTCATCACGTTGACCCAAGAAAGTTAAGACCTCGACCCCGGTGACCCCCTCCTCAATGTCGGGGGCCGAAGAGGCCAATCGCGCCTGGAGAGACACCTCCCTCTCACTCCCGCCCTCTATGCGAAGATTTAGGGGTTGGTCCCCGGGCCAGCTCTCTCCCCAAAGGTTCTGTATTGTCATACGCAGGTGGTCGAGGGTGACCCCTGTATCGGTCGGATTGGCGATCTTGACCTGGTACTCCCACAAGGAGCCTCCCTTGGCAGGCGGCACCAGTTCCTCAGACCGCAGCGAACGCTTCCGCATCCCAGTGACTTTGACGAGCAGCGGACTTGCTCCTTCCGCCTCAACCCGACTTGGCTTCACGATGGAAGGAATTCTCTTCGGCGGTGCACACCGAAGGCCCACGAGGGCGAAAAATAGGGTGAGTCCAAAAAACTTCCACGCTGGATGTCGCATGTTTTCCCTCCGCAAGATCACTTCGTTATGAACACAACGCACAAACATGCTTTCCGCTCCCTGCTAGCCCGGATTATTCAGATTGAAGTAAATAATCCTCCCTCCGGGGTCGAAACCTGTTGTTGCGGCCGGCACGATGTGAGATTAACGCTGTCATGGCGCGGTGATCGGAACGGCAATGCCTTTGGCGGCGGACCGTTGGCATGCATCCACGACCGCTAGTGCGCTGAGCCCATCGGCCAACGACACCGGAGGTTGAATGTCATCCGTCAGCCATGTGATAAAGGCCTTGAGGCACTCGAGAACGGTGAGGACGGGCGGAGGCAGGACAAGAGGATGTATCTCCCGCCCCCGAATGAGATGGAGAAACTGGTGGATATGATCCCCGGCCAAGATCCCGTTTTCCCCAATCATCTCGATCCGACCGACTCTCCCCGATGTGGTCCGGAGATTGGTGACAATGGCATGGATCGGTTCAGGGGCCATCTGGAGAATGGCGCTGAACCCATCCTCCGTATTCCGAGTCACGCGGGCAAAGGAGTGGCAGTACGCCTGAAGCACTTCTCCACCCGTCAAAAAGCGGAGCAGGTCAAAGCCGTGAACGCCCGTGTGCAGGATAATGCCGCCCCGCCCCGGTTCGTCGAGCCACGCCAGGGGTGAAGGTTCAAAGTGCTGCTCAATGACGATGGTGTGAAGGGCTCCCAGCGTGGGCAGATGGGCCTTAAGGGTTTGAACGACTCCATCGAACCTCAGCGTCTGGGCGACCAATCCCTTCACGCTTGCCTCGTGCGTCTCTTGCACAATCTTTTGCGCGTCAGTCAGCGTATGAGCCAACGGCTTTTCCACCACAAAGGAGAGCCCTCGGCGTACCGCCGCCGAGCAGATTTCTGTATTCAGGTCTGGAGTGACGGCGACCGCCACGGCATCCAGTCGTTCATCCGACAGCAGCTCACGAAAGTCGGCGTAAAACGATATTCCCTTTTCCCGAGCAAACTTCTGCCCCGCTTGCGTATCCTGTCGGCACACAGCAACCAGCTCTGCCTCAGGGAGATCATCAAGCAAGTGACGGGCGTATCGAGACCCATGCCGGCCAAGCCCGATCAATCCGAATCGGATTCGCTGCCTCACCATCCCGTCTCCGAGGCAGGAACGGGATAGTCTGAACTGTCTCGCTCGGATACAATCGGGTGGTCCTCAAGCGCCAGGAGGAAACCATGCGACTTCGGGAACAGATCCTCGAGCGACGCGTCGTCTATGCAGGAAGCTATCTGACGGCACAGCAGTATCTGGTCCGGCTGCCCGATGGGAAAACGGCCACACGGGATATCGTCCAACCGCCTGACGCCGTCGCCGTGGTCCCCCTTGATGGCGCGGGCAACATCTATCTCGTGCGGCAGTACCGCCCGGCCATCGGCCGAATACTGTTTGAACTCCCGGCCGGCGTCATTGATCATGGGGAATCCCCCGTCCGGACCGCTCGGCGCGAGTGCGAAGAAGAAATCGGCATGCGTCCCAAACGCCTCAAGAAGCTCTGCACAACCTACCACGCCGCCGGTTTTTCGACAGGCTGTGTTCATATCTATTTAGCCACGGGCCTTACTCGGGTGCGACATAAACTGGCCGGTACGCGTGAATTCGTCGAGCCGGTCCGTCTCTCTTTCACCCGCGCCTACCGAATGGCCCTGACAAACCGGATTGTCGACGCGCAAAGTCTGATCGGCCTCTTGTGGACCAAGCGTCTCCTGAAGCGGGGTGACCGCTAACTGAATGAGAAGCGGGGCGCTAGGGCACCCGCTGGCCCACACGGTGCTCCGTCCCGGCCCAGATGCGCTTGATGTTGTCCTGGTGGCGGATAAAGATGAGGATGGCAGCCAGGATGGAGAAGAAGAAATACGGGCCGGACCCCATGGAGAAAAAGATGACGGGGGGAATGCACACGCTGGCTAGCAACGCGGACAGAGACGTGTAGCGGAAGAGGAGCAGGACAGCACACCAAACCAAAAATCCAAAGAGGGCTGGGAGTGGGGTCATGGCAAGCAGTGCCCCGAAGGAAGTCGCCACGCCCTTTCCACCTGTGAATCGGAGATAGATCGACCAGTTGTGGCCGAGCACCGCCGTCATGCCGACCGCGGCCACCAAAAGCTCTGTCCCGCCCAAGAGGCGTGCCACCAAGACCGGGAGCAATCCCTTGAGCAGATCACCAACGAAGGTGAGGGCGGCTGCTCCCTTCCCGATGGTCCGTAAGACATTGGCCGTTCCGATATTGCCACTTCCGTGCTGCCGGATGTCTACCCGCCCCACAGCCCGGGAGATTACCAAACCAAAAGGGATAGAGCCGACCAGGTACGCGATGAAGATGAGGCCCACCTCGACAAGTCCGGGCATCGTCATATCCTCCCCGACGCGAGACCCGGCAACCGGTGTTTCACATGTCCCGCTTGCGCGTACCAATTGACGGTCCGGGTGACCATTTCGCGCAACGGCGTAAAGGTAATCTCGAGTTCCCGTTCGGCTTTGGAGCTGTCGTACCGTCCCCCGTGCAGGACCGTTCGGGCCATCTCCCGGCAGAACCGTGGCTGCCGCCCGCGCAATCGGGCACCCCATTCCATTCCGGCACCAATGGCCAGAACCATGTTGCGGCCCAGGTGCCAGGGATGCCTCCGCAATCCAGTCACCTCTTCCATCGTCTGCAAAAGCTCATCGGCGCTCACTGCTGCGCCGCTCAGCAGGTATCGTTCCCCTACCTGTCCTCGCTCTGCCGCTCTCAGGTGGGCCTCGACGCAGTCATCGACATAGAGAAAGCTGAACCAGGTTCCACACACAAAGGGCAGCTGACCGTTGAGATAATCCAGAAAGATGCGGGCGGTTCCGTGCAGGCGGCCTGGTCCTTGAACTGAGCTGGGGTTCAGCACGACCACGGGGAGGCCTTGCCTCGCAAATGCCAGGGCGACCTGCTCGGCCTCGTACTTCGCCCGTTCGTAGTGAGACAGAAAGTAGCCCCGATGAGGCGTCATCTCCTGCGCGACCTGGCCGGGCGGTTCGCCGATGGTCAGGGCCGAACTGATATAGACGATGCGCCTGACTGACGCCTCGCCCGCTGCCTGCAAAAGGGCCCGGGTTCCTTCGACGTTGACCTCATATAGCGGTCGAGGATCGGCCGGACAGAAGGCATTGAACCCTGCGGCATGCACCAAGAGATCACAACCCCGCAGGACATCCCGATAGGTGGCAGGGACCAGCAGATCTCCGACGACCGGATGCGCCCCTTTTGACGCAACTGCACGGGCCGCGTCCTCACGCCGAACCAGGCACAACACCCGCTCCCCGTCGTGGAGCATGCGATCGAGGATCGCCCCTCCCATGAAGCCAGTGGCACCCGTGAGAAACGCAACCATGCTCATTCCTCACCAAAACATTACCAGAGCCCCGAACGCGAAGCAACGCGAAAAGCCCAATGAATCGACCTCCAGAACACACGCTCCCCAACGCGACTCTGTGAGCGCACGATCGCATCAGCGAGAGAAGCGGCAGTAACCAGCAACGAGTTGTCAAAGGGTTTACGCGAGACCTTCTGCCTGAAGCATTCGAGCGGCCTTTTCGAACGCCTCAACGGTCAGCGCAATATCCTCTTCGGTGTGAACCGACGAGATCCAGCCGTGCACTGGAGGAATATCGACGCCGTTGAGGATCATCGCCGTACGCAGCTTGTGATGGAGTTTCGAATTGTGGGCTTGCAACACCTGATGATCCGTCCGGGACGAGAGGTCAGCAGCGCTGAGGCCAAGCCGGGCCGGACCAACGAAATAGTTAAAGACCGAGCCCTCACCGTACACCAGAATATCGCCGCCCGTCTTCGCGATCGCCTCCCTCATCCCTTCTCGCAACAGATCCCCCATCCGGTTGGCCCGCCGTTGAGGCTCGCCATCACCAATGCGCTCCAACGTGGCGATACCAGCCGCCGCCACCAGCGGATTCGCATTAAAGGTGCCAGCATGGGCGACGCGCTCGTGACGGTCCCATTCCCCCTCTCCCCGGAAGGCAAGCAGGTCCATGATCTCTGCGCGGCCGGCCACCGCGCCTCCCGGCATACCACCCGCCAGGATCTTCGCCAGGGTCGTCAGATCCGGCGTCACGCCGTAGTACTCCTGGGCACCACCCGGCGCAAAGCGAAAGCCCGAGATGACCTCATCAAAGATCAGAATCACCCCGTGCTGCCGAGTAACCTCTCTGAGCTCCTTGAGAAACGTTGAATCCGTGGGAATGGTTCCCGAAGTTCCCCCTCCGGGCTCGAGGATGACGGCCCCGACCCCCTCCGCCATGGCCTTTTCCAACGCCTGGATATCGTTGGGAGGACACAGAAGGATCTGATCCAAGGTCTCCTCGGGAACTCCACGCGATACCGGGCTCCGGTACGGCGGCTTCACCCCAGCGGTCGCAGAGTCGTGCCAGCCGTGGAAGTGCCCCTCGAACTTTACGACCTTGCTCTTGCCGGAGGAGGCCCGGGCAAGTCGGAGGGCAAGCTGGGTGGACTCGGTCCCGGAGCCGGTGAACCGCACCCGCTCCGCCGAGGGGACCATTGCATGGACGAGCTCGGCCCACCGAATTTCCAGCGGATGACATGCGCCCAGATGGGTTCCTTTTTCCAACTGGGCTCTCACGGCTCGCACCACCTCGGGATGCAGATGGCCGAGGAAGAGTGCCCCATGTCCCATCCAATAGTCAATGAGTTCCTGGCCGTCGACCGCCCATTTCCGGGTTCCCTTCGCCCGCTCGATATACACCGGGAAGGGAGTCACGTATCGGATGTCGTGGGTGATGCCGCCAGGGATGAGCTGTCGGGCCCGCTCAAAGAGTTTCGAGGACGTCGCATGTGCCTTGAGATACAGTGCATCAATGCGGGAAGATTCGTGCTGCACGAGGTGCCCTCAACCTTTTTCCTTGTCCCATCTAACGAATAAACGAGTATTAAACGACGGTAACACAAGGGCCCCACCCTGTCAACGAATGCACTCTCACAATTCACAGGTTTCGTGGACCCTTTACGGAATCCGCCAGGCTCGTGCTTCTTCCTGACAGCGAGTGTCCTCGGGGATGTAGGTTGGCGATACAGGTGCCGCAAGAACGCGCGCCCGGCTCTCACGAGCAAGGTCAAGTTTGTCTTGTCTTGCATAAGCCTGTGCGAGATAAAAATGATTACATAAGAGTGTGGGGGCAATCCGAACGGCCTCTTCAAGAAGTCTTTCTGCCTCTCGCGGATCTGGGAAGGGCTTTTCCAAATAGTAGACGCCAAGGGCCCGGTACGCTCCTCCCCCCTCAAACCCAGGATTGAGTCGCAGCACCGTGTGCATCTCACGCCGAAAGTCACCCACCAAAGAGAGCTTGCGAGGCAACAGCCACGGCCAATATCCCAGTACCTCAGCCAGTGAGCCCGAGTTCACACCCAGCCAGAAATGCCCGCCTGCCTCGTTCGGCCTCAACGTGATGGCCTGCTTCGCCAATTCGATTCCTTTTTCGAAATGATCTTCTTTTGTTGCACCGGACGACCCGTACCTTCCAATCCAAAAGTGGACCCGCGAAAGCTTCCAATGGGCCTCGGTATTTTCCGGATCTCGGTCTATGATTTTTTCGTAATGATCTACTGCTTTCTTTGCCTGGGAGATACTCGCTCTTTCGCCCCAGTACTGTTCGGCCATTTGCATGAGCTCTACTTGACTCTGAGCCATCACCGAGCTCGCGATGAAAAGGAGCAACGCTGTGCACGTTGTCGATGAGATCTGCCTACGGCGTATAACGACCATTTGGGAGCTACGGCGGTGTCAAATCAGCGGGTCCGATCCTCGTACTCGAGCGGAAAGGAGGCACGGGAGGGGACATGGCTGGTCAATAGGCTGTCGATAGAGTCGCCTGGCGCGCATGCAGCGCGGGTCATTGTCTCAGGGTGCCTGTCTCCGCCTCAATCCGGCGGATCGCATCCTGGTAGCGATCATCCGTCTTCGGCGGGGCGAGCTTCCGGATGCGTACGATGGCCCGCCTGCTAGCATCGGCCATAACCTGAACATAATCGCCGATGTATAACGTACGCATATTCACTGAACCAGGAACCTGGAGGTCCCAGGTGGAGTCGCCAGTCCGGTATTCCCAGAGCGTGATCACCCGGGACTGCCTGTCAATCTGTCGGATCAAACCATGCATGATAACGTTACGGTCCTTTTGGGCAAAGACGGCCGGTGTGATCAAGAATGTCACACACACCGCGACAAAAAAACCTGATGTAATGACTTTGCCATTTGTTTTGCGCATTGTCATCGCTCCTCTCTGCTTGTCATATATTTCATGGTTTCGGTTCAAGGCGCGCTTCCACGCCCAAATGTTAAGTATGCCCAGCCGTTTGAAACGTGTCAAGGCTATGAAGAGACCTGCTGGATCCCCATTGACGGCACCTTCATCTCTGCTTATGCTGGTGTGGGAAAGCGTTTCCCTGAAAGGAGGCTTTGATTTGCGCAAGGGGCAACTCCGGGAACGGCTCATGAACGCCAGAGACGATGTGATGCTGTGGGCGTGGCGGTCGCCGGGTCGCCGCGTGACCCTCACGATCGCGATGGGTTTGCTGACCACACTGCTCATCTTGCTGGGCCACATCGCGGGACGCTGGGTGGGTGGGTGGATCGGCGAGTTGGGTGCCGCTTTTGGGATGTTAGTAGGCGCATGGACCGGCCTCATTGCCGGGTCCCTCATTGCCGAGGCGGTCGGGATATCGTTCCGACACCGCTGCAGCCTCTAGGTCGTTGCAATCAGATCCCCCAACAGATGCATCGAGCACCGGTGCAACGCCTGTGCCAGAGGAAGGTCTGCTTACGCTTTGATTATGGGTCGATCTTGGTGCCGAGCAGTTCCAAAAACTTGCGCATCCATTTGGGGAAACTGGCGTGCGGCGAGCAATCCGTCGCGCCTGAGGAAGAGGCAACCTACTGCGCGTTGGCCTTACCCGAAGCTTGTAATGCCTTGTCGATCACCTGTTTAAAGGTGGCAGCAGGCTGAGCGCCCACGACGAACGTTCCGGTGATCTGTTCCTCCGACCCACTTAGGCCAATAATAAATGACGGCGTTCCGCCCACTCCCGCTTTTCTGCCTGCGGCGATTTCTTGGTTGACCTTGTCGGCGTATCTGCCTGTTTGCAAGCAATCATTGAATTGATCGGCGTTGAGTCCGACTTCCTCAGCGTAGCGCTGTAACGCTTGAACCGAGAAATCCTTCGATTTCTCAAAGAGGATGTCGTGCATTGCCCAGTACTGGTTCTGTTCCCCGGCGCAATGGGCGGCCTCATGGGCCTTCGGTGCCTGAGGGTGCAATGTCGCGATAGGAAAGTCACTGAAGATGTATCTCACCTGCCCGGTGTCGATATAATCTCTCTTGATGGTCGGGAATACGATTGACACATACCGCTTACAAAACGGGCATTGGTAGTCCGAGAACTCAACCATCGTGACCGGAGCATCTGGCGATCCGAGACTCGCCTTGCCCGAGACACTCACCCGGGCGGTCCCCCTCACTCCGCTTTGAGCGCGCCGCGCCCTCTGGATGACACCCTGAATCTCCGCAAGCTCCTTCTTGATGTCCCCCAACTCCTTCTTGATATCCGCCAGCTCCTTCCGCAAGCCGACGATTTCTTCTTCCACCCCTGCCTGGCTCGCACCAGGAAACCCCAAGAGGGCAGTGACCACCACAGCGATGGCCGTCAAAAACCTCACCTGCAGCCTGAAATGAATTCTCATATATCCTCCCATCTCACCCATTTTCTCAGAACGACGTGACTCTTGGCAATATTCCGCAGCGTCCGGGGCATGGCGCGTTTATCCCTGGACCCGGCGAAACTTTCCCACGATGCCGAGAAACTGCTTCTGTGTCAGGCCAACAGTGAGCAGGATCATTCCTGCCGTCATCACCAAGTTGGCGAACAGGAATCGAAAGACCATGAGGATCAGCCGCACGCCTGAGTCTGTCTGTGCTTTGAGGTGTGTCAACAGCGTC
The DNA here is from genome assembly GCA_041599135.1 of Methylomirabilales bacterium (SeqCode). Classification (GTDB taxonomy): domain Bacteria; phylum Methylomirabilota; class Methylomirabilia; order Methylomirabilales; family CSP1-5; genus CSP1-5. The sequence goes on from JBFHXD010000011.1 coordinate 14,896, forward strand.
TCTTCCCGTTCCGTCTGGGGTTCAAACTGACTCAGGCGCTCTTGGTAATCCGCGGCAAGAAGCGCCAGCCGGGCAATGGGACGGTCAAAGGCCTCGTGCGGATGCGGAGCACGCTCGGGATCTAATTGCTCAACGCCCCAGACACCGTAGAGTCCTCCCGCAAAACATAGCGCGAACCCGGCGATGATCGCGTACCGGTGCCTCGGAATCACCCGTTGCAAGAAATGCTCATCCTCTTTCGTCAGCATCTGATCCTCTCGCGGACCGTGCCACCCGAGCCCCGGCCACTCCTCTTAATCCCGGATCGTCCACCAATCCTTCGTTTCAGAGCTATACACATCTCTGACTTCAAAAAAGGTCAGAGGGACCCGGCCGAAGCATGCCAGCGTAAATTCCGTGTTCTGGTGGTACGTACGATAGCGGATCCCACGCGCCCCGTCACTCCCAAATTCCATTTTGACCCCTAATTGATCCAAGCTGTGGGGATACGTTCCGTGCGCGACTTTGTAATCCTCTAAGAGTTCGACCAGCTTCATGCCTTCTTTCCGGGCATCTAATGCCCGCATATGCGGCACGCTGAGAAAGCCGAGCACCCCTATCGCCAAGACGAAGATCGCGAGACGGTTCACCACACGGTCCCATTTCCCAGGATAACCGGTCGCTTGTGATGGATAGGATTCCACTTGTATCACCCTTATCCGACCGAAAAAAGAACACCCTCCCGGGCCGTACTGGCCTTGAGAGGGCGCTGCAACGCCTGTGCCAGCGCAGGGCCGGCAAGGGCAAGCCAAGACAGGTCATACCGGAATGGGCACCCCCGCTTGGGGCACGAGCAGGTCGATCCCGGTTCCTGCGACGTGGTCAGCGTAGAACTCGGGATGCTTGGAGTGGATCGGAATCAGGGTTCGGGGGGCAATTTCTCGCACGATTCGAACCAGGTCGGCGGAACTGGCGTGGCCCGATGCGTGGAGGCCCTCGCTGCGATCGAAGCCGACGTACTGAAACCCGAACCGGTCGAGCCAGTTGCGCAGTCGACGCTGATCGATCACCATCTCTTCTTCGAAGGCCTCACTCGCGGAGTAGATGTACATCCCGCCGGACGGCGGATCGATATCGATGAGGTGCTTGACGTCAAAGAAGCTCAGGCACAGGATGAAACGGGCGGGGTCCGTATGGATGTCCTCTGGCGAGACCAGCTGTGACTCGTGCCAATACCGGACCCGCTCTTCGACGGCCGATTTCGTCCCCTTGCGCTCGGCAAAAATGCGGACATCTTTCATGTCCTCGAAGCTCCATGGACCCCCGGAGGCGAGGCGCATCGCATCCAGCAGATATTGGTCCTTGACCAGAATGACCAAGGTGCGGCCGGTCTCGCGGGCGATCAGGTGAAACGTGAGCAGCCGCTCGATGTGGCGGGGACCAAAATCTGCAATGACGAGTCCCGGCGCCGCCCGGACCAGCGCCAGGGCGGTTTCGTAGACCGCCTCCTCGGTTGTTTGAGGCTCTGGGGCAGCCTCCCTGGCAATATTTGTCCCCTCACAGATGAGGACTGCAGGCTCGAGCGCGCGGGCCTCCTGGATGAAGGCTTCAGTCAGGTAGCCTTGGCTTCCATGCAGCCGCAGGTCTCCTGTGTACACCACCCATCCGGCCGAGGTCTCGACCGCAAAGGCACACGAGCCAAAGATCGAGTGGTCCACATAAAAAAACTTGAGAGTAAACTGGCCCACATTGCCCGCCCGCAGCAGCGGTGCCGGCCTGAGTCCTTTGGTCTTTTTTGGCGATTCCCCCCAAAAGATGAACGCTTCCTGCTCCTCGGGTCGGCCGTCCACGAAAGCGAATGGCCGCTGAATGTAGTGCGTTCGCTCTGCGCTGAGGGTGCCTTCATCGGTCAGGACGCGCGGGGTCGCATACCCGACTTCGCGCTCGAGATCGGCGCCACCCACGTCCTCCATGGCCTTGGCGATGAAAGCCGTCATCCGGGTGGCATAGACCGGGATGCTCTCCTTGAGGAAAGAAATAGCACCCGAGTGGTCCAGGTGGGCATGACTTAAGAGGACCCCGTCAACCTTGGGAATCTCACGGTAGTGTGGGTGACCGCGCATCCGGCTCCACACGCCAGGCGAGACCACCAGGTCTTCACGATACAGCCCCCGCAAGGGTGGCAAGAGACCCATGACCAGTGGATCGAGCAACCCGAGTGGAGACCGGGGGACGAGAAACTCTTCATAATAGAGCGCACGGGCGGCGAATGAGGTCCCAAAGTCGAGGAGGACCCTGCCCTCCCCGTCCTCGAGGAGGATCTTATTGCCGCCGATTTCGCCGGCCCCACCATATATCGTGAGATTCACCGCCATGACACGCGAGACCTGAGAATTTGTAACGTCACGGATCAACACTGCCCAGGATCGGAACAGCACAAGCGTATTCCCACGGAGGGACGTCCGTCAACGAAAGACTTCACCCTTTTCGATACTCCCCACGACAGCTTGGCATGGGCATTGCAGCCCCCTACTTTTAATACGTTACGCCCAGACAGAGGTACCGTCCGTGGACGAGATCAGAAGGTTGGGCCGACAGAGCCTGCAGCTTTTCGAGCAGTTCGTGGCAGGAGCCCGCTCGGTCATTACGGAGGAGGGAGTCTCTACGACCGGGGCCATGGCCAAGATTCAAGAACAGCGCGAGCGCCTCGTTCAAGAGACAAAGGATGTCCTTCGCACGTTTCGTGCAAGAGTCACCGACAAGGAACAGGAGGTGAAGGCGATCCTCCACCCTCCTCGGGAGGACTTACTTGAACAGGGCCGAGCGGCGATCCGCAAGATCTACCAGATCATTGAACAGTTAGTCCTCAAAGACAAGATGGTCCATCGCTGGGTCGAGCAATCCGGCGCCGCCATCGTCGCCGAATACGAAGAGGTCCTCTCCGAGGGGGACCTTACCAAGATCGAAGTATTTGAGTCGGAAGCAGAGGTCTACCTCGCCGGGAAGGGAGACCTGGAAGCGACCTCAAAGTTTCTCTCCCTCCGGGCCACATCCGAGGAATCGCGACTCTCACCAGAACAAAAGAAGGCCAAGGAGACGCTCGCGGAGCTGGAACGCATTAAGGACCAGGTTGCTGTCGTGGTCACGCTATTTACATCGGGGGCCAAGGCCTACGGTGACCTCGCACCCTTAGAGTGGCGCCAAGAGGACCGGCTCCATCTGGGCCGGGTCGATCAGGTGGGCGTCACGGCGGACCTGCACAGGGATGGGCACCTTCCCCTTCACGTGACCTTGATGGAAATTAGCAAGGGCGGGCTACGCGTGCGATCCCCCGAAGAAGTGTCTTTGGGGACGCTGTTGACGCTTTCCTTGAAATACCCGGGAGTGGCAGACAAAGCTCTGTCTTTGAAGGTCGAGGTCGAGTGGTGTGATAAGGAGGCGGACCAGCCGGGTCAATACGCGCTGGGCCTCAAGCTTGTGGAAGAGACGGCCACCTCATGGGGAGAACTGTTCCCCAAGATCGTTGAGCAGGCCGAAGCATTCCACGCCCTCTTGTCTTCTCCCTTCAATGAACCGCCTCAGTGAACGAGGCGTTGCGCCATATCCATGAGTCATCATGCGAGGCAGACGATGAAGAAGAAATTAGGTCAGGTCAGCCGGACGAAATTGGAAGACATTTATGTGTCGCTCAGGGAGGTCCAGGGGGCACCCCATGTAGACCTGCGGGTCTACCGCCGTCCTGCCCGTGGTGGGGATGCCGTGGCAGGGATAGAAGGCCTCGCCGTGCCTCTAGACTTGTTCACCGACCTGATCCATGTGTTGGAGGAATCCCGCGAGCGCCTCGCCGAGGAAGGGCTACTGCATCTTCCGTCTTCTGACGCGACGTCCGTCGATGAGGAAGACCCGGTCAACCTCAATGTGGAACCCTCGGGTGGCCTTCCCAGCGATCGCCGCGGGCGCCGCGTGCCATTACGAGTGCCTGTGGCTTGTTCGCCCTGGCCTGTGGGTGAGTCCGGTGCGCTCGCCGGAGTCACTGGGGATGTGAGCGCGGGCGGCGCACAGCTTTGGCTCCCTGAATGTCTCGCCCTCCTCACGCGGATTGAAGTTCTCATGCAGATCGAGGGGTTAGACTTCAAAGAATTGGCAGAAGTTGTCGGCGTCGGGGTGCGCCAGATACATGGCAAATACCGACACAGTGTCCGATGGCTGGAACTGAGCGTGACATCAAAGGATGCCCTCTCCAAGGTCATCAAGACTGACTGAGGTACTCGCACAATTCGAGAATGCTCATCCCGCGGTCTCACCGTTTTCGTTCGGGCTCAACTGCTTGGGTTCCCGCTCTTCCCACCCAAACTCGACCGCACCCCGCATCCGGGACCCCGCGGTCACCGCAAGCGCACCCGCCTTGAGATCCCCAATCAGCGCTCCGGACTGCAGCAGCTCTACCCGGGAGGATGCGTGGATGTTCCCCTGAACGTCGCCACCCACCCGGATAGACTTGGCCCGCAAATCCCCGGTAACGTGAGAGTCAGATTCGAGGGTCAGATCGCCATCAACCTGGATGTCTCCTTTGAACTGACCGGCAATTCGGACATGCCCTATCCCTTGGATTTTCCCCTCGACAGTCAGGCCAGCGGCAATGACGAATTCGGTCTTCTGCGGTGACTCCTTTACTGCGCCAAGTGGTGCAGCGGCCTCATCGCGACTTTCGACCTGATCCGTCTCTACGGACAGGTCTTCCTTCTGTCGGTATTCCTTCCAGAGTGCCATAGCCAGACCCTCCTCACCTCTGCGGAATTCTTCCGGTTCATGGAAACTTCCCTGGCGCATACAAGGCAGAGTCCATGCCAATATGCAAGAAGCGACAGCGTGCCGTCGCAATGTTGCTGATTTTTCGACCGTTGTCCGAATGGATCGAGCACTGGTCTCAAAGGAAGCCGGGCTGCCCCACGGAATGAAAGATGTAAGGCTTACACGGTGGGGATGTAAGGATTACAACGTGCGGACCGGGGGAAAGAATCCATTTTAAAGCATGCACACTATATAATAATGTATCTTCAGGTCCGGTAATCCCATAAAGATAAAGAAGGAGGAGGGAAATGTCTGAACAGAATCTGCGTAAACAACTGTATGCATCTTTCAAGAATCGCGCGATGATGTACTACCATATCTTCGATGCGTTGCGGAGCGAGGTGGGCGAAGAAAAGGCGGCCGAAATCATGAAGCGGGGAATACACACAAGAGGGCGCGAGATGGGGAAGCAATTTCTCAAACATGCGCCCTCTGACCTCGAGGGCCTCAAAGATGCGTTTCTTGGGATGATTCCCGATGAAGGAAGATTGTTCGAGCCTAAAGTGCTTCGCTGTGACGGCCAGTGTGTTGAGATCAAATTCCATCGCTGTCCATTGAAAGAGGCATGGCAAGAGGCGGGACTGTGCGACGACGAACTTGCCAAATTAACTGAAATCGCCGCGAGCGTCGATTACGGAACGTTTGAGGGGGCGGGCTTCACGTTTTCGGCAGAAACGTGGAAGCCCGGACGCGAAGGCTGCTGCCACCTCACCATTAGACCCGGGAAATGAATTGCCCTGGAAGGAATACTTGTTTAAGGAGGATTGAGGCTGGGGCTATCTGCCCCGAGATCGGCGGGGACGATGGGACCTGTCCGGGTCACCCACGCGGGAGGGCTCGACGTCGGCCATGATCTCGCGCCTAAGCGCGCTGAGCGCGCTATCGACCTCTTCCATCCTCCAGTCAGCCTTGGCCACCCGTCTACCGCTATCGTGGATCGTCAGAAAGATCCGCCCCGCGCCTGACCAGATGCTGTAGGACCGATCGTGGGAGAGGACATCCCGGCAGAAATTTTCCAACAGATCCGCCACGACGGCCGCATCCACGTTGTCTAAGGTCTGCTCCTCCGTAGCTGTCCTCGTGGTACCGATTTTACCTTTGGTCTTCAACCCTATAGACTCCTTAGGAATCTTTCGTTGCACCGACGCAGGGTTATCGTGCAATGTTCAGACCAAACGAAAAGAATTATTACTAACTATCTATTTTAAAACAACTTATTGCTCGCAGCTAACGCCCTACCTTTTCCTTATTCTCGGGCGAAATGCCTGTCGCGAAAGCAAAAAATAAGCCTCCCTGGCCAAGTTCAGCTGGGAGGGGATTGGTGTGCCGGCGAGCAGTTACATCAACTCATAAATAGCCACTCGGTACTCGATCCGGGGCACGGGGACCAGGAACTATTTCGAGGTCCAGAAGCTTCCAGCCCTGACCCGTGAGCACCAACCGATATATCTCGGTCTGGCTTCCGGTAGTCACTTTCGTTCTCATTCGGGTAAACACAACGATGGTGACCTCCCCTCCCTTCGTCGTGGTCTTCTCAATAACGCTATCCAGATGGACATACCCAAGAGCCTTCAGGGCGCTGTATGTTCGTTCTAGCCACATGCTCGGCGGCAGACCATCCCTGAACCCGGGCATTGTGTAGGGCAGGATTTCTGCCATTCGCTTGGTGCCGTAGACCTCCGTGAATAGCCTGACCACGTCTTGTGGAGGGAGGCCATTCACCGGCGCGCCGAGAATGAGCTTAGGCAGAAAGAGGGTGACAAGAGGGATAGTCCATCGAGATTGCCGGCGAATCGACATGAATCCTCCTCGGGCACAGGGGGAAAGCATAATCTAGATTGCCAGACAACTACGTGTCAATATGCAGTTTTTTCACATCTGAATCGGCCAGAAGGCAGGGGAGCTATTCTGACTCCGAGAGGGCGGGGCAACGGGTGCGCCAGGACGATCTACTTGATGAGCTGGAGACCACAATGCACGCAATACTCGTTTCTGTTCATCCGGCTCTCGGCATGCTCTTCGACGCTGCATTTCTTGACGGTAATGTTCGCGTTGACCACTTCGCCACAGCTTGGGCAGAACCGGACTGCGGCGTCGTCGCGCCTGTGATTCAGGTTCGGACACAATTGCCGTCGCATTGTGATCGTCTCCTCTCGAAATAGAAAAAGGGGAACGGGCTATTTTTTCTCTGGCGTGGGATCCCAGAGCTCCCTGAGACGCTGGTCCCGACCACAGGCATATCGGTAGAACTTGTACCGGAACGGATGCGTCTTGTAATAATCTTGGTGATAGTCCTCGGCGCGATAAAACTCCGAGGCCGGAGTGATCTCAGTCACGATGCGCTGGTCGAATCGCTTCGATGCTTCAAGCGCCTTTTTTGACTGCTCTGCCAGGCGCTTTTGGTTTTCGTCGTGATAGAATATTGCCGTCCGATATTGAGTGCCCTTGTCACAAAATTGCCTGTCCTTAGTCAGGGGATCGACATTGCGCCAGAAGACCTCGAGCAATTTCTGATAACTCACTTTTTGAGGATTGTAGACGACCTGGACGGACTCGGTATGCCCGGTCCATCCCGCCGAGACTTGCTCGTAGGTTGGATCTTCCTTGTGACCGCCCGTGTAGCCCACGGTGGTCGAAATCACGCCCTCCAGTTTATCGTACGGGTGCTCCATACACCAGAAGCACCCTCCAGCAAACGTCGCCACAGCCAGCTGGTCCTTGCTGACCCCCGGCTCCACATCCCCGTACACACTGCCGACCAATCCCAAGGCAATTAGCCCAATGGTAACGAGCAAACCCAAGAATGTGAATGCTTTGTTTATCATCCTTCTCCACTCTTCCGGACGGCTAACGTATAATAACACACATTGAATCCCATCACCTACTTCTGCCCTCTCAGCGAGACAATGTATTTATCGATCAGCCGCAAGGAATCCTCCGAGACGTCCAGAAACTCCAGCCCCGTCCGAAAGATCAGTTCTCGCTCCCTTTTGGTCCGGACCTCTGTACGATGGACCGCCGAGCGGACCACCCGGCACCTCACGCGTAACTCTCGTTCCTGGACAAAAAGGGTAAGGACCGAGAGCGTTCCGGGCCGAACAAGATCCGAATGTTCTATTAGGGCCCCGTTCACGCTGATATTGATGAGGGAGGCATCGTACGTGGCGGTAATTCGCCCTGCGGTCCGCTCCTCTACCGCCCAGCGGATATTTCGCCGCTTGTCTTCCTTCCCCTTCACTGACTTGCTTGCACCTTCTTGCCGGTTTTATGCCTGCTCAAAATCAATAACGCCCTCCAGGCCGTGCTTCGCCTGAGAGGGCGTCTGAATGTGTGTTGCGCCGTCGATTGTGCCTGAGGTGGGCTATAGACTATGCCTACCCCGGTTCCATCTCTGCGTCTCCCAAAGAGGCCTCAGTATCCCCCAGCGCACAAGGGGTGTCAAGTACCGCGCAGTGCATTTCCCGTCCAGCTACAACATGGACACCGAGTAAGTAAAATCTTCCCAACCCGCCGAATCGAAACCCCAAAATTACCATGCAAACTTTGCATTTTCTGTCCGGACTCCTCCGCGTCCTATCAGTACAACTCGTTGCAAAAAAAAGCATAATTGATTGAAGCTGGGCTTTCAGTTTTAGGCTGGCATGTAGTGTGCTTTTGTTTTGTATGGTGAGTATGTAATGCCTGGTGTCCTTCCTGACGCCCCTGTTGTAGGCGATCGAGATGTGATCCACAATGACGGCCGAGGAGCTGACTTTAGTTTCGGTCATAATCATCATCGTCGGGTTCTTGCTCGGCTACATCGCCGACTCCTTGCCACCGGAGTAGACACAACGCTGCTGGAAGTGGGCAACATGTGGCACAGGGTTGAAGGCAACATCGAAAGGTGTACCTGTGGTGGCGTGGAGGAGAAGTGGGTACTCAGACCACGACATCTGGGACTTCCATTTCGCCCTGGCGAAACGCGGTGAGGAAAGCCTCGATCACGGTGGGGTCAAAATCCTTCCCCGCACGTTCTAGCATAATCTCTTTCGCCTCGAAGGGTGACGATCCCTTGCGGTAGGGGCGGTCGCTCGTAAGGACGTCATAGGCGTCCGCTACCGCGATGATGCGCGCCTCAATTGGAATCTCGTCTCCCCGGGTCGTGTGGTAGCCCGAGCCATCGAACTTGTCGTGGTGGGCCACCACGATGGGAAGCACCCGCTTGAGCGAGCCCCCCACCGGTTCCAGCATACCAACTCCCCGCTCGACGTGGCGCTTCATCTCTTCGAACTCTTCCTCGGTAAGGCGAGCGGCCTTGTAAAGCAGCTGTCGGCTAATGTCGAGTTTGCCGATGTCGTGCAGCAAGGCGGCGGCACGCACATCTTCGATCCGTTCGGAATTGAACCCAAGATAACTGGCGAGCTTCGCCGCATAGATCGAAACCCGGTAGGAGTGGTTTACGGTATAGCTATCCTTGGCGATGAGCTGGCGCAGGATGAGTAGAACCCCGTTGTAGGTCTCCCGGAGTTCGTGGATGTGGGCTTTATTGCGATCGTACAGGGTGCCCATGGCATACCCAGTGACTACGAGGATGCCACCCCAGGCTGTGACGTCGTACCACTTTTCTCCTGGTGTCATTTCTGCGGTAGGGAACAAGAGGGGATTCGAATACACGACCGCGATCACGATGAGCACGCTGGCGAGGGCAGTCAGGGTGGCATGGCGGCGTCCATACCAATATGCAGAGAACAGAGTGGGCAGGGTGTAAAATCCCAGCACCATGCGGTGTGAGACCACGAGGTAGTTCAGCATCCCGGCAATAACGCATATCGACAAGATCAGCCACAACTCCTTATTCACATCTTGCATGCGACCCAAGACGAACCGTCCCATTTCCCCCTCCTCAATAAGAACACCACGAGCGCCGAGGATGCCCCCGACGCCCGTGTTCATGCGGTGATTACATATTCGACCAGTTCTTCAAAATATGCTTTGCCAGCCTTGGAATTACTTCTGAGACCACTGGCCTCTTATAATCCCGATCCCCATGGGTGTCCCCGGCGGAGGATTGGTGTCAAAAAGGGTATCGTAAGCCCAGTTCCGGATCGGGGGCCGGTAGTAGTTGTCTCCCGAGTTACCGCAGCAGCGCCACGGCCCGGTGGCCTGCTGGCTATGCCATAACGCGACGACCGAACCCTTGTAGTTGAAATTCACATTATCCCAGTCCTCGAGGAACCGGATGAGGTTGTTGAACTCGCCATTACCGGCCCCTGGTGCCGTCTCGGCGTGGGGTCCCATTGCCAATGCAGCATTCACGGTGGTCTCCGCCGCCTGCCGGCTCGAGGTGGCTATGTCGCCTTTGCTGTCGTAATTATTCGCCGCCCAGTTATTGGAGAGGACGGTGATGGCATCGCCGAGCACGGCGGCCGGGACCTTGTTCACCGTGTTGTAGTCCCCCTGGATGTAGACCGGATTCTCGGAGACGACGGTGAGCCCCTGGCTCGGGAGTGCGGAGCCGTTGACCAGGCGGACCACCGCGTTAGTGGCATCCCGGTAGACGTACAGAATCCCATTGGCCGGCATCCTCCCGCAGTTCTCCAGGGCATCGATGTCCACCTGGGTGACGTTCATGGTCGCTTCTTCCCGCTTGTCGTAGAAAGTCTTGCTGGTAATGTTACAGCCAGAAAGATCGACAGCGTTGTCGATTTTATCGGTGGCAGTAGTGTTTCCGGCCACGTCAGCATGAATCCGGAGATCTGCTCGGTAGTATAGTTTGGCCTCTATCAGCGCCTGACTATCCCCAAAGTCGCCCCTCTCGATTAACAGGTGGGACGAGACATCCGGATTGTTAGAGTCATAGAGAGCGGCCGGGGAGACGATCTTTCCCACTCCGTGGGCGCTGTCCTGGACCTTGCCCCCAAAGCGATTGAGAGTCTCGGTGCGCCAGTAGTCGATGTCACCGGTCTCCCACGTGCTCCCGTCGGCACTGATATTCTTGACCTCGCGGTCAAAGTTGAGGTTTTGGTACGCCCCCCCACCGTCCTTGACGTCCGGATTGCCGTCCCGCACGCAGCAGGCTTGGTCCTTGCGCCGCCGGTAGAAGCTGCCGGCCGCAGTGAAGGAGGAGTCAAAGAACATCCCGTCACCGGCGGAGTCGGCGAGGTAGATGTCGTTGTTGGCATGGACCCGACCCGAAAACGTAAAGGCCGGGCCCGCATAGGCCTCGAAATCCACTCCCTCCCCGTAAAAGGCCCCGAACTGGAACAGCGGGATTCGGAGGTACTTCACAACCTGGCTAAGCCAAGCCTGACTTCCCCCAGGCCCGCTCGTTACGGTCGTGATCCGGTAGTCTGTGGCCATCGCATTCAGGCCCGCGTGTGGGCCGTTCGCGATTATGGTTGGATAATCATACGGCGGCGTCGTCTGGACAGGTTCCACCTGAAAGGTGGTGAAGGTGTAGTCGGTATTGTTCAGCGGCGGAGGGCCGATGGCGGCCATCTGGCCGTCGGTAGGGGTCGTGGTCGTCACCAGGAGCGTCCTCAGGTTCACAATGCCCCATTCGAGTCCGGCCTCGGCCGCATAGAAGGACTTGATTTGATTCGTGTAGTTCCTGGCAATCATGACTTCGTTCATAGACGTCGTCAGGAAGCCGAGTGCAAGGATTGAGAGGATGGCGATGACGAATAGCGAGAGAATCAGGGCGAATCCACGCTGGTCCTTCAAACGCGTATCTCTCATTTTACGTGCTTTTCTTTAAACAGGTTATTTGGCTTACCCTGTACAACATTCTCGATAACTCAAAGGATCGCCGTAGGGGGTCAAAAAGTACATCACGGGATAACCACCTGTCAATACGTAGTTAAAATAATTACCCTGGGGTCACGCCCCTGGCCTCCGTAAAAGGCCTAACGGTTATAAACAAAAAAACCTCAACAAGGATGTTTACCCTTGTTGAGGCGTCGTGGCCTTTGCCGTCGCACGTCCGAGGACCCCCACCACATCATTTGCTCGACCGATTAGCAAGGCCTTCTTTGCTTGTCAACAAGTTCCGTCAGATGAATCCCAGACTAGGAAGAAGGATGAGAAAGCCGTCAGAAATTGTCGTACGCAGAGCATGGGACTTTCACCGATAGGAAAAAGGGGATTTGTCCTTATTGACAATCGCAGGTCGTCCCCTGCTATGCTTAGACTCAAATGAAAACCCGTCGCTACCTACGTTTCGTGGCCTATCTCCCCATGCAGTGTACTGTGCTGCGGGGCGATCGTCTCATAACAAAGGTCATGGGCAAGACCAAGTCGTTGAGTCCTGGCGGTCTTGGTCTCTTGCTTCCCGAGACCATCTCTCTTAGAACTCCTGTATTGGTCCAGGTCTCGGACGAGGAACCCCTGCCCGGGGTTGTTATCTGGCGTGACAGCCCCATATCAACCGATCTGACCACGAGGGTCCCGCATGGCGTCGCTTTTGTTGAGCGGGTCGCCGAAGACCGGATGCAGCGATGGGTGCTCAACGCAAGACAACAAGCCCATCCGCGCATCCGTGTCCAGTTCCATGCGGAGTTCAGCTCGGACGGAAGGGTGCAACATGGTTCGTGCCTGAATCTGAGCAGGGGCGGGATGTTTATCACCACTATGGATGAAATGCCCCCACCGGGGACTGTGACGTTACTCCGTTTTAAGCCGCACGACACTTCCGACACGCTATTGATCCCTGCCGAAGTGTCCTGGCGCGGTGAGGCAAGCGGGCCCAGTGGTATCACCGGCATGGGAGTGAAGTTCCTCGAAGTCAGCCCGGAGGAGGCTGTTTTGATCGGCAGTGTCGTGGACCAGCTTCTCGGGGAAGCTTCCCCCTCCCCGCCTCCTTCCTGACCGTCTCCGCCAGGGAAAATCCGTCACCGAAAATCATACGCCGCCCCAGTTGGCTGGTCTGTCCCAATCCATAAAAATAGATAGTTACCGGGGATAGGCTATTGGTACACCCGTTGCACACTTTGTCTGACAAGCGGAACTGCGGGGAAACAGCGCGGTCCAGACACCAGCGGCATCGCATCCTTGCATGTCCCGATGCGCGAGGAAATACGCCCCCCGCTTACCCGTTCCGAAACACTGCTGCCGCGCCTTCCCCCGCGCTCCCGCCTGTGTGCCTTTGACGGAGGGGAGCCGTGAAGAAGAATGTCGGTCATGTGAGTCGGAACGATTCTGGTGAGATTCACATCTCTGTTCACGAGATCCATGGTGACTTGTATCTGAACCTGCGCATCTACAGTCGCCCCTCGTCCGACGAAGGCACTTCAGAAACAGAAGCGATCATCATACCGATTCGCATGCTCCCAGACCTGTGCGAGACTCTGGAGCAAACCAAGGCCGACCTGGTCAAAGAGGGCTTCGTGGATGTCCCATTTCACCCGACGGGAACTGAGGCCCGGAAACCTGTCTTTGTCTTGCGAGCTGAGCAGCCCAGCAGCCAGCCCGAGAGACGCAACGAATCCCCAGTACCCGTACGACTGCCTGTTGAATGTCGCCTGTTGAGTGCCCCGAAATCCTGGTCCACCAAACCGGCAACGGACCCGGTGACGGGGGAAACCAAGGACCTGAGCACTGGTGGCGCGCAGGTCTGTCTCCCCGAACAGTTTCCCATCGGGACTCACCTCGCCGTCTTCATGAGGAGTGGAGATTTGACCTTCCGGGCACAGGCAGAGGTGATGGGAGTTGTGTCGGATCCGCAGCATGGTCGCTACCGACACAAGCTTCATTGGATGGTGCTGGACGACCAGGCCCGAACCACCTTGTTACAGATGATGGAAGCTGCCGCCCACGTTATAACGCCACAGACCTAACGCCAGTCACCGCCGCTTCGGATGTTTCGAATTCCTCTTACTCTTTTTTCGTTTCTTCTCCACCAGGACAAACCCCTTGGCTAAGGGGAAGGCAGGTGGAAGGTGAGGCCGTATTTGGGGGCGAGACCCAAAAGCTTGTCGATATCAGGTTCCGGCGGTGGGCCTGAGGGATCTGTTACGGGCTCGCCGCCTTCGATGAAGAATTGTTCGAATCCCGCGGGAAAGACCCACGCCTGCATTTTCGCCACCGACGTCGTCGGGTTGGTAAATCGGTGGGGAATATTCCTGGGCGCGTGGAGAAAGGTCCCTTGCGTCGCACGCACGGTGCGGTCACCCGCCGTGAACTCCACTTCTCCCATGAGGATGTAGAAAGCCTCATCTTCGCGGGTGTGAGTGTGGAGCGGCGGCCCTTTTCCGGGCGAGACCAGAATTTCCACGAGAGAATAGCTTCCGCCCGTATCCTGTGCGGTCGCCTTAAAGGTGTAGAGGTCGCCCGCCAACCAGTATTCATTTCCTTCACGGGGCCCTCTCACTGTGACACTGCCGTACCTCGTCATCGCAATTCCCTTCTCTAATTCCCTTTTCTAGTTCCCCAGGCCCCGCAGCACGAGGCTGAGCCCTGCCACCGCAAGCACCACAAGCACTCCCCACCGGAAAGTCGTCTCTGGCAGGCGCATCTGGATACGGCGACCACACCAGTACCCTAGCAGCGCAACCACGGCCAACGGGAGCGATAGCGCCGCGAGCGTCGCCGTCCACAGCTCAAAGTGGTAGGTGGCCGCGACCTGCGTCAGCTTGAAAGCAAGGAAGACGGCCCCGATCGACTGGACAAAGGCTGCCTTTTCCAGCTCGGCGGCATAGAAGAAGATCGTCACCGGCGTGAAGACGTTGGTTACCCCTCCGATCACTCCACTTACAACGCCGGCTGCCCCTGCCCACAGCGGCAGGTTCGATCGGGGAAGCGTCATTTTCCACGGCATGAGCTGGGACGCTGCGAACGCCAGGATCACCAGCCCTAGGCAGAGGCGGAGCGTTGCCCCGGGTAAGGTGGCCAGGAGTTTGGTTCCCACCAGGACCCCTACCACGCCCGGTACGATGAGTGGCACGAGTCGTCGAACATCTTTCTGCTGCCAGGGCTGGCTGAAGGACTGATAGATATCCATGCAAACGTTCGGGACAAGGGTGATGACGACGGCGGTTGGGACATCGCTCAAGAGGGCGATGAGCGGCGTGGCAATGAGCGGGAACCCCATGCCGAAGGTTCCCTTATTGATCGCGGCGACAAAGATGACCCCCGCGGCACCCAAGAAGAAGAGGTCAATCACCACCTCCATATCTCTGCTCCCAGATTCACGATCCTTTTGAGGCGGCTAAGTATCCTCAACCATGGCGGGAGTGTCAAGTACGTCCCCTATTTACCAATACTTACGCACATGTGAAACCTTTCGCCGGCCGGTGCATCTAAACGAAGTAGAAGCGGGAACCAAAGATTCCCCGTACGCGTTAATAAGAATAGAGAATAGGAAAGGAGGTGACAAAGAATGAAGCGATTTGCAGCTCTCGCGTTGGCCCTGGCCATCTTCACCGCTCCGGCGGTGGCCCTCGCAGGTGAGTGGAACGGTCCATCCCTGAAGGAGATCTTTGGCGACAATTACGAGCAGACCATCGTTTTTGGTGAGTAATACGGCCTGACGCGTGAAACTAAAAAAGCAAAAGGGCCCCAACATACGGGGTCCCCTTTTGCTTTTCTTTCCGCCTATCCAGACCTAACCAAGTGCTGCGAATGGAGACCAGGGAAGCCTCATGGCGACACGGTGTACTCCACATGCAGCAAAGGTGCTCCCGCTTGATCGCCGTTATACGACTCCGCCGTCCGCTCGCCCGTCCCCGTAATGATGATCACTAGCGAATTGTCACTCGACCACCCCGGCCGGTTCACGATCTCTTGAATGATTGAAGCAATATTTGGGGTCCTCTGGTCAGGACCTGCCTGTCCCACGGTCGTCCAGGGCACGGGTGACCATGGGATTGAAGCCGTCGTTTTCGTTCTGGATGAGATGTTTCCGGAGGAAGATGTAAACGCGGGGGCATTATTGATAGCTTCGCCCTGAATCGTGAGTGAAGTGGCCCCAGAGTTCCTCTCATCTACCTTGAACTGGATATAGGCATCGTAAATCGTTGCTCCTTGTGGAATGGCTACCCCATTGAAGCGCATCCCTACTGTTTGGTTGCCTTTGTCGTAGACCAGCTCGATGTCGCTACTGGTCAGATACATGCTGCCGGAGCTTCTTTCTTCGGCGTCATCGTTGCCAGTCGAGATCCTGATCTCCAGCATTTGGGGAGCCTGTTCGACCATCATCGTGACCTCGTCGAAGGCAATCGCATCCCCGTCATCGGCGGTCAGCCGTAAGACATATGTGCCCTCTATGGAGAAGCTGGCGGTCGTATCGACCGCACTGGCGTCAGCGAAGGTCACGGTGCCGGGGCCGCTCACGTAGCTCCAGTCCGTCGTCACGGCCCCCGGCGGATTGGGCAAGCCATC
>JBFHXD010000012.1:0-30593 GCA_041599135.1 Methylomirabilales bacterium (SeqCode)
GTACATCGAGGCGAGGTAGTCGAGCCGGTCGGTGTACGGGATGATTTGGACATAGGCGCGGTTTTCCCCGATCTTCTCATGGCAGCGGTGCATGTAGCCCAGGTAGGGAATACACTCTTTGACCACTTCCCCGTCCAGCTTTAGCAGTAGGCGAAGGACCCCATGAGTCGATGGGTGCTGCGGGCCCATGTTGACCCACATCTCTTCCATGGACTCGGTGATCCGGTCTTTGACCTGTTCCAGCTGGAGATTGACTGTCGTCATCCTATGTGTTCCTTATGCCGTCGTCGGACGGGCAACCCCGCCAGGCTTTCGGTCGTCCCAGGGGTAAGGGACGAACCGCTCATCCTGGTAATCTTTCCGCAAGGGATGGCCGATCCAGTCCTCGGGGAGGAGAATCCGCCGAAGGTCTGGATGGTTTTCAAAGCGGATCCCCAGGAGATCATAGGCTTCCCGCTCGTGCCAATCTGCTGTCCCCCAGAGGGGGGCCACCGAGCGAAGGACCGGCTCATCGCGTGAGACCCGGGCCCGAAGCAGGATCTTCCCCGGCTGTTTCAGAGAGGAAATCGCATAAGCCACTTCCATCTCGTTATCGGCAGGCCAGTCAACGCCACTCAGGCAATTCAGGTAATCGTAGCCCAGCTCCTCCTTAATAAAGCGACAGATCTCATAGTTCTGGTCTGCCCTGATGATGACAGAAGCCTCTCCACGCTGGACCTCTGCCTTCCGGATCTCTGCGCGGAAGCGAGACTGGATCTGTTGCAGGATCTCTTCTGCCGTCATTTCATAACCTCGATCACCGACGTATGAGAGGGAATGGGAAGAGGATTACACCCACTCGAGTGCTCCCTTGGCCCAGGCATAGGCCAAGCCGACCAAGAGGATCACGATGAAAATCATCATCTCAATGAAGGCAAACAAACCGAGGGAGCGGTAGACGATGGCCCAGGGGAAGAGGAAGACCGCTTCTACAGCGAAGAGGATATAGACCAGGGCAAAAAGATAGTAACGGATGTGGATTCGCAGCCACGGGCTGCCGATTGGATCTTCGCCACATTCGTACGTAGTGAGCTTCCCCGGCGTCGGCTTCGTGGGTCGGATGAGGCGCGAGAGGATATCAATGTTGAAGACCACGAAGAGGGCGCCGACGATCAGGAAGAGGGCGACATATGCGTAATCCGCTGCCATACCCTCTCAACAATAAAAATGCCCCGTCACAGGGCAGTTTGAGCTTGTGAATTACGTTACTAACTCATCCACTACCTAACACAGAAATTCCTGTGATGTCAAGGGAAATGTCGCCTGATTTTAGCTTACTTCCAGGGTCCTTCACTCCTTCTTTGCACCTCCACCGATTTTTCTCTTATCCCCTCACGGTGGTGGTCACTCCTCCCCGTCTTCATATTGATGCCGTATAGCCGAGGAGTTCTCCAGGCGCGCCAGATAGTGGCAGGTCGAGCACAGATCCTGAGCATCAGTCTCTCCGCTGGACAGGAAACGCACTTCACACCGAGTACAGTCGTGGTATGCCTTCTCCACGAGAACCTGTGGTTCGCGGGACGCAACGACATTGAGTGAAAGTCCTTGCCGGTAGGTTAATGCGTTCGGTACGCAGTGATCGAGGCAGAGACTGCAGTTGACGCAACGGCTCGCATCCAGTGTGAGGCGGAAGGCCTCCTCACCTCCTTCCCGCTGAATTGCTCCGGTGGGACAGATCTGGAGGCAGGCCTCGCACGCGTTACACTTGATCTCATCAAGGAGGAGTTCTGCAAAGGGACCCTCAGGATCGTAAGGGACCTCTCCCTGCTGAATGCTGAGCTTTTTCAGAAACTGGGGAAGAAGTCGATTCCGGAGGGGAAGGGAAATGCTCCTTATGGACCCCCTGCCCTGGAAACCCCTGGAAAAGTCGTCCAGGAAGGAAGCCATAACCTGTACCCCTTCGCTCCTTACCCATGTGAAAAAGGCCCGACGGTCAGATCCCACACTCTTCGATTTTTTCTGTGTCTCCCACGCCTCCTCCTCATCCGCTTCCACGATTCTCTCGGAAAACCCCGGAAGGACTCGGCCCCAGGTGCGCACCCGATCAAGCATCCGGCGATATCGTGGAGTGGCCTCCGGATAAGGACAGCCATGGCAGGGTGCTCGGGTCAGGCAAAGCTTCCGGGCGCCAAGTGCCAGAGCACCCAACAAAAGAGTCTCGTCCATGCGCGCCAGGCATGGCAGGATCAGATCGGCCGTCCCCGCATGGGTACTCGGCTGGCAGCTGACGGACAGATCCAGGCTCTCCCGGAGGACGGAGGCCATCTGGGAAAGCAACTGCCCTGGTCTTGCCCCGTTCAAATCAAAGGCCGACACTGGACAGACGGTGAGGCAGATCCCACAGCCGGTGCAGTGACTTAGCACGTGGACCCCGCCGGCAAGATCAATACTGTCCACCGGGCAGCTTTTCACGCAGAGGTGACAGTCTGAAAGGCCGGAATGCTCCCGAAGACACCGAGGGGTATCGACCGTCGCTTGTGCCCCGCTTACCCTTTGGATGAATCGTTCAAGATAATGCATGGGTTCCACATCCGTAATCCGACCGATGACCGCTAACGGGTTTACGGTTCACGGAACTGTTCCTAGCCCTCAATTCTTAACTAATCGCCGGTCGCTACAGACCGGAGGGCCTCCTGGGCGGCCTCGACGGTCACCGCAACGTCTTGAGCGGTGTGGGCGGAAGAAAGGAACGCAGCCTCGAATTGAGAAGGGGGAAGGCTGATTCCACGTTCCAACATGGTACGAAAGTAACGGGCATAGCCCTTGACATCGGCCCGCTCAATGTCCTGGTCATCCTCGATCGGCCCAGCTGCAAAGAAAAGGGTCCAGATGGAACCAACCCGGTTCAGACAACACGACAGATTTACTCTCCGATATGCCTCCTCGATCCCATGGGCGAGCGCATCTGACCGCTCCTCAAGCTCTTCATAGATCCGCCCGTTCCTCAAAAGCTTTAAAGTCTCGATGCCTGCCGTCATGGCGAGCGGATTACCAGAGAGAGTGCCCGCCTGGTATGCAGGGCCCAATGGAGCAACCTGCTCCATGACTTCACGACGTCCTCCATAGGCACCAACCGGTAGCCCTCCTCCGATGACCTTCCCGAGACATGTCAGGTCGGGGTGGATTGCATACAATCCCTGGGCTCCACCGTAGCTCACGCGGAAGCCGGTGATGACCTCGTCAAAGATCAATAGGGCTCCGTACTTCAGGGTCAGATCCCGCAGCCCCTCGAGGAAGCCAGGTCGAGGTGCTACCACTCCCATATTGCCGGCCACCGGCTCGACAATGATACAAGCCACTTCCTTCCCCACTGCGTCCATCACGTCCCGGACTTGCTCCAAATTGTTATAGCCGACTGTGATGGTCTCTCTCGCCACGGCCTCGGGAACGCCGGCCGAATTGGGAACCCCCAAGGTCAAAGCGCCCGAGCCGGCCTTGACCAACAGGCTATCCGCATGACCATGGTAGCAGCCGGTGAACTTGACGATCTTGTCCCGCTTGGTGTAGGCCCGGGCAACCCGCAGGGCACTCATGACGGCTTCGGTTCCCGAGCTCACAAAGCGCACCAACTCGACCGAGGGAAGGGCCGCGGCCACCATTCGGGCCAAGGTGACCTCCAGCTCTGTCGGGGCCCCGTAGCTCGTCCCCCGTTTGACCGCCCTCTGCAACGCCTCCACAACCTTTGGATGGGCATGTCCCAGGATCAAAGGACCCCAGGAACAGACGTAGTCGATGTAGGCGTTTCCATCCACATCATAGACCCTAGCCCCTTCTCCCCTCTCGACAAAGAACGGTCGTCCACCCACGGCCCGGAAGGCCCGGACGGGGCTGTTGACGCCCCCCGGCAGATAGCGTTGCGCCTCATCAAAAAGATCCGATGACCTCTCAATCATGGTCTCTCCCCTGTCAGCCGACTTCATCACACATAAATGACCCATCGCGTGATCCCGGCTGACTCTCGGGGCTGTAGGAACTACTCGTTGCGGTGCAGCAGGCGGGCGGCGTCTTTGGCAAAGTATGTAAGGATCAGATCGGCACCAGCTCGCTTGATCGCTGTGAGGGTTTCCCACATGGCTCGATCCTCCTCCAACCACCCCAGACGAGCGGCGGCTTTGATCATGGCAAACTCCCCACTGACATTGTAGGCGGCCACTGGCATGTCGAACTCCGTCCGGATCCGCCACAATATATCCAGATACGCGAGCGCGGGCTTGACCATGACGATATCGGCTCCCTCCTCGATGTCCATGGCCACCTCGCGTAAGGACTCTGCCGCATTGGCCGGATCCATCTGGTAGCTCCGCCGATCGCCAAATTGAGGGATTGACTCCACCGCCTCACGGAAGGGTCCGTAGAAACTCGAGGCGTACTTCGCCGCATATGACATGATCGCAACTTCTTCAAACCCATTGGTGTCGAGGGCCTCGCGGATTGCGGCTACCCGTCCGTCCATCATGTCCGAAGGGGCCACCATGTCCGCACCGGCCTCCGCCTGGGAGACGGCCGCCTTCGCCAATAATTCCAGGGTCGGGTCGTTCTTGATGCTCCCCTGCTCCACGACCCCGCAGTGGCCGTGACTCGTATATTCACAGAGACAGGTGTCCGTGATGACTAAGAGGTCCGAGACCGAATCTTTAATGGCTCGGACCGCCTGCTGGATAATCCCATCCTTGGCGTAGGCCTCGGATCCGTACGCATCTTTGTGCTCCGGAATGCCGAAGAGGATGACCGCGGGAATCCCGAGGCCTGCGATCTCCTTGACTTCCTTGGTGAGCTGGTCCACGGAGAGTCGGTAATTGCCAGGCATGGGCGGAATCTCCTGTCGGATGCCCGCCCCGGGAACGACGAAGAGGGGCATAATGAGATCGTCCACTTGGAGGGCCGTCTCCCGGATCATCCGGCGGATAGTTTCCGAACGCCGAAGACGCCTCGGGCGACGTGTTGGAAAAGACATCCTTTGACCTCCGGAGAAAGAGTGATCCTCGTCCTTTGAATATCTTTATACCTTTATACCGAAGTGGCCCTGCAGGATCAATGTCATTCCCTCGCCAGGTTTTTGCGCTGAGCATTCGGGTTTCCCTGAACAACCCCATTCCCCTCCTTGCAAAACCAAGCTGGCGAGGCTATTATAGGCCCCACTGTTGGGGGGGGACCGTGGCCCGGGGCGCAGGACGAAAGCCGAAAGCCAGGTTAGCACGCAAGGTTCGCATCAGCGGACAATCCCCGGAGGGTCTCCTGAGCTCTCTCCTCTCTCGCTTGAATGTTGGAGTCCTCACCTTAGATCGGCACGGCAGGATTCTCGATACGAACCCCGCCTGGTGGGCTCTCTTACGGCTTCAACGACGGCAACTTTCCCGCAAGGACTTCACCACCGCCTTCCCCCGTCAGCTGCGGTCCCAAGCGCAATCCCTAGTAGAACAGCTCCAGGAAAAAAACGGCCCGGTAGAGCTTCTCCTCGCCGAAGGGGGACTTCACCTTGAGGGGAGTCGCTGGAAGCGCGGACTGCTCTTCCTCCTTACCGAACAACCTCTGCTGCTGCGAGAGTGGGGCCTGACGCAGAAAATTCTAGACAGCCTTCCTCTGGGTCTCTACGTCATCGATCGAAGCTTTACCATCGTCGCCTGGAACCGTATGCGGGAGACCGGCCCCCCGGGCATGAGACGGGAAGACGTAATCGGCCGAAACCTCTTTGAGGTCCTTCCCTCCTTGCGCCGCACGAGATTTGAGGAGGAGTTTCGCCAGGTCTTTGAGACCGGAGCCACCCCTCAGGTGGAGGAGGAATCGGTCGTGGAAGGCGAGCGGAGGACCTTTCGAATCAGCAAGGTTCCCCTCACCAACGGCCGTGGAGAAGTTACCCACGTGATCACTCTAGTCGAGGATATCACCGAACGCCGACGAATCGAGCGCCAACTCCTGGCCAACGAGAAATTGGCCGGGATCGGCCAGCTCGCCTCCGGCATCGCCCACGAACTCAACAACCCAATGGCCACCATCGCCTCCTGTGCGGAGGCGCTGCTCAAACATAGCCGGGATCTCATGCCGTTCATGCAGGATGCCGAGTACTTGAGGCAGTACCCCCGGATCATCGAGGATGAAGTCTACCGGTGCAAGGGGATCCTGGCCGGCCTCTCCGACCTCAGTCGGGAGGGGAGCGGAGAGCAACGGCTTATCGATCTCTGCACCCTTCTCGAGGGAACCTTGCGTGTTTTGGGCTATCAAGTCCGGAGTCGCGGAATCACTGTTAAGCAAGATTTTGATGACGGACTCCCCCTGCTTGTGGGAAACGAAGCAGAACTCCGTCAGGCCTTCCTTGCCCTTCTGATCAACGCTCTCGAGGCCATGGATCGGGGTGGCATCCTCACCGTCAGGGCCAGAACAACCGGGCCCAGGGTAAGGACTTTCATGAGTTCCCCAGCCGCAATCCGGTCCTCAGCCCATGGGATCCAGGTGGAAATTGAGGACACCGGCCGCGGGGTATCCCCCGATCTCCTTCCGCGGGTCTTTGAACCCTTTTTCAGCACGAAGCCCCCCGGAAAGGGTGCGGGGCTCGGCCTCTACATCGCCGAGGGGATCGTGAGCGCCCACGGTGGGAGAATCGATATCCATTCGGTCGAGGGGAAATGGACGGTCGTTCGTGTCTACTTTCCGCCTGCAAAGACTGAGATCAGGCAGAGGGGCTGATGCGCACTGCACAGGGCAAGATCCGGGTCCTGATCGCCGACGATGAGAAGAACTTTGCGCGCGTGTTGAAGGCAGAGCTTGGACGGGAGGGGCACAACACCGAGGTGGCATCTGATGGCCGGGAGGCCCTCGAAAAGCTCAAGGTCCAAGAATTCGATGTCGTCATCCTGGATCTGAAGATGCCCAAGCTGGGCGGAATGCAGGTGCTCAAAGAGGTGAAGAAGTGGGCCCTCGTGCCTGAGGTGATCATCCTCACCGGCCACGGAACGATCCCCACAGCGGTCGAGGCCATGAGGCTCGGCGCGTACACATATATCACCAAGCCCTGCAAGACCGCCGACCTCAATCTCCTCATCCAAAAGGCCTACGAAAAGCGGCAGATACTCCGAGAGAATCTCTATCTCAAGACCCGCCTCGGGCATAATGAGCAATTCCCGGAAATCGTCACCGCGAGCCCGAAGATCCGACGAATCCTGGAGATGCTTTCGCGGATCGCTCCGACCGATTCCACGGTCCTGATCACCGGCGAAAGCGGGACCGGGAAAGAACTGGTCGCGAAGGCCATCCACCAGCTCTCAAAGCGAAAGGACCAACCTTTCCTTGTTATCAACTGCGGGGCACTCCAGGAGAGTATCCTCGAAAGTGAGCTGTTTGGACACGAGAAGGGGGCCTTCACCGGCGCCCACACTGCCAAGCTCGGCCTCTTTGAGGTGGTCGACGGAGGAACATTGCTCTTAGACGAGATTGGCGAGATCTCTCCAGCCATGCAGCTCAAACTCCTACGGGTCATCGAAACCGGCCAGTTCTTTCGGGTCGGAGCCACTCGGGAACGACATGTCGACGTCCGGATCCTCGCCGCAACCAACAGGGATCTCCAGGAGTTGGTCAAATCGGGAAAGTTCCGGGAGGATTTATACTATCGAATCAATGTCCTTCCCATCCACGTTCCCCCCCTGCGGGACCGGCCCGAGGATATCCCTATCCTGACCCGACACTGTCTGCAGGTTTTCTCTCCCTTAGGGAAGAAGATTGTCGGTGACGAGGCCTTGGATCTCTTGACACGCTATTCCTGGCCTGGAAATGTCCGGGAGCTCCAGCACGTCATTCGGCGCGCGCTCATCCTCTCTCCGAAGTCTCAAATCGAACCAGAGGATCTTCCCCTGGACCTTCAGGTAGACCGGTTCTCCCCACGCAAGTCGGCCCCGTCCGGCCCTCTCTCCACCCTTGAGGAAGTGGAGCGGCAGCATATTATCCGCGTCCTAGAGCAGGTGGAGGGGCACCGGGGCCAGGCTGCTCACATCTTGGGAATCGATCCCAAGACCCTCTACCGGAAACTGCTGACCTACGAAATCAGCACCCAGGAAGCCCGAGGACACCAGTAAGACAGTCTGTCACGAGTCAGGAGATAGCTGTCAGCCGTGATCATTACGTCTCGGGCAGAATGCCCCTTTTCCACCCCCATATTTATCCCCTAAGTCCTCAGAACCACTCCATTCAGAGGGCGTAAGCCCCTCACCATTTGGCACCTTCCTTGCTACTGCTAGATAGCGGCAGAAAAGGACCATGCGAATCATCGTCATCGAGGACGACTATTACGCCGTTCAAACGCTCTCCGACTTCTTGGGGACCAAGGGCTTCTCCACCCATTTTCATACCAACGTCGCGGATGCGGTGCGGTCCCTCCTTGCGGAAGAGTTTGACCTCATGCTCTTGGACTATCACCTCCCTGGCTTGAGTGGCACCGACGCCCTCCCCATCATCCAAGAGGTGTCCCCGGAACTGCCCGTCATCCTCATGACGCATGAAATCCGCCGAGAGGATCAAGAGGAGGCACTTCGGGCTGGGGCCTTTTGTCTCCTGAAAAAGCCGATCAACCATCGAGCCCTTCTCCGGGCCATCCACTCGGCCCGCCCTTCTCCCCGGACGAATAACACTAAGGCGAGCAACGAAAAATAGCCTGCCCCACTGCTATCAGCCTAGAAAAAGGGGGCAAAATACCTTCCGCGAATATAACCCTACAGAAGTGAGGTGGCATTGGCGGGAGGTGACGCTCGCATGCACGAATCGGGAAGCTTCAGTAGAGAGACGTAAAACCGAGGGCGCGCAGGGCGCCGGCGGCCGTAAAGAGGGAACCGGTCACCAGGATGGTATCATCAGAACTGGTGAGCGCACGGGCTTGAGCTAAAGCCTCCAGCATCGACTCGGCAACGTGGACCTTACCAAAGTAGCGGGCGGCGGCCGAAGCTAATGTCCTCGGCTCGGCGCCCCGATCGCTTTCGGGACGCGTGAGGATGACGGCCGATGCCATCGGGGCCAGGATCGCGAGCATCCGCTCCCACGCTTTATCCTTGAGCACGCCAAAGATGACCACGAGGCACCCCGGAAATCTTTCCTCCTCGAGAAAGGTCCGCAGCGCCATGATGGCTGCGGGGTTGTGGGCGCCATCCACCAAAATCCGCGGCCGCGTTGAAACGACCTGAAGGCGGCCGGGGCAGCGGGCGGTCGCGAGTCCCTGCCGTACAGCGGCCTCACCCACTTGAAAACCTTTCTCCTCAAGCAGCTCTGCAACCGCCACCGCCGTAACTGCGTTCAAAACCTGGTGCCTGCCCGCGAGGGGAATCTGCAGCGAATCGTACTCCCTGATCCTTCCCTTGAGCCGGAAGGTCTCCCCCTCCGGGGAGCGTCCCAGGTGTTCAACTCGATAATCGTCGTGGACTCTGATCAAGTGAGCCTCTCGCTCGGCGACAATTCGGGCGATCGCTTCTAGAGCCGCCCCTTCCGCAGCACTTACCACCGCCCCCCCTTCCCGAATGATCCCCGCCTTCTCACCGGCAATCCTCTCGAGGCTATCACCGAGATGTTCCTCGTGCTCGAGGCCTATGTTGGTGATGACGGAGACTTTCGCCTGGAGGATGTTGGTCGCATCGGAGCGACCACCGAGACCGACCTCGATCACCCCCCAGTCCACGTGAACGCGGGCAAAGTGGAGGAATGCAAGCACCGTGACCGCCTCGAAGAAGGTGGGAGACGAGAGCGGCGACGGAGCAAAAATGCGGTCGATGACGCCCGCGAGCTCGGAGGCACGGGTAGCGAGTTCCTGCTCAGAGATTGGATGGCCGTCTACCAGAATTCGTTCCCGGAAGTCGAGGAGATTAGGGGAGGTGTACAGGCCGACCTTGCAGCCGGTGGCGCGGAGGATCCCACCTACAAACGCTGCGGTCGACCCTTTGCCGTTGGTCCCAGCTACGTGGACGGATTGGAAACTTGCTTCCGGATGGCCAAAGGCATCCACCAGGCGGAGGACGTTCTCGAGGCCCAGCCTGATGCCGAAGCGCTGAAGGCCATACAGAAAAGCAAGCGCATCAGAATAGTTCATGGTGTCCTTTCGTTCTTCTTGGGGGCGAAGCAATCGAGGAGGGCTTATACTATAGCAGCCGTCGCCCTGTCAAGCACAGCATTTTTCCAGTTGAATTCCGGAGGGAACGGTGGTAAACACGTGAGGAACTTTGGCAGGAGAACATGATACGGATTCCTGAGCCGATACAAGTTTCAAGCTACTCCGGATCGAAAGGCGAAGAGACCCCTCAGGCCTTCCGCTCCTCTTCCACCGGCCGACTTCTGGTGGCTCAGGTGCTAGAACGCTGGTACCAAGAAGGGATGCAGAGGGAGCTGAAGGAGTACTTCCGCGTCCTCGCTTCCGACGGTGAGATCTACACACTGTATCGAGATTCTTCCCTCGACCTCTGGTTCCTCGAGCAGAAGCTCGCCTAGAAGAGCCGTGCAACACTGCGCGGCAGCAACCCTCGTCTTCACATGAGCGGCCGCGTGAGGCGGATGCCGTGAAGACAGGGATCGCGCGTCTCCCTCTGCACACCGGCAAGGCTCCAGCCTGGCTCTTTCAAAGAATGAAGGAGCTGGGGCGAGAGATCATCCTGGTAATATTGGCCGACTATGGACCTCAGGAGCTGCTTCGCCGGCTTTCTGACCCTTACTGGTTTCAAGCCCTAGGGTGCGCTCTGGGCTTCGACTGGCATTCGAGCGGCCTGACCACCACCGTCTGCGGCGCGCTCAAGGAGGGCTTAAATCCCCTGTTCAAGGAAACCGGGCTCGCTATCGCCGGAGGCAAAGGCGCGACCTCCCGCAAGACCCCGACCGAAATCGCAGAGGCCTCTACCGCATTCCAGGGGGACCCCACACTCTTGATCTATGCCAGCCGGATGGCTGCTAAGGTGGATAACACGGCGCTGCAGGACGGTTATCAACTTTACCACCATACCTTTCTGTTCACCCAAGACGGCAGATGGGCGGTCATCCAACAGGGGATGAATGCACAAGACCGCTACGCCCGCCGGTATCACTGGCTCGGAGAGCAGGTACGGGACTTCGTCTGCGAGCCGGAGTCTGCCATCTGCTGTGACCGACGAGAGGCCGAAGTGCTCAACCTCGTGGCTGCCGAAAGTAAAAGGGCGCGGACGGCCTCTACCGTTCTCTCTCGAGAGCAGCCAGATCATCTCCTGAAAGAAGTGGAGAAACTCAAGACCCTCGAGCTCCCTGCCCGCCATGCGGTAGCCCTGGCCGATCTAAATCCGAAGCGTCTGCGATCGGTGCTACTACGGACGTATGAAGCCCAGCCGGAAGGCTTTGAGGAACTTCTGAGGCTTCCGGGAGTGGGCCCAAAGAGCCTGCGAGCCCTCGCACTCCTCTCGGAGCTCATCCACGGCGCACCCCCGTCCTTTCAGGATCCTGCCCGGTACAGCTTCGCGCACGGGGGGAAAGATGGCCATCCCTTCCCCGTTGGCCGAGAGGCCTATGATACTTCCATCTCTTTTTTGCGCAAGGCGCTCCAGGCTTCCAAGGTCGGTCACACCGAGAAGTTGCACGCCTTCCGTCGCCTCGACCGTCTCTTCAACTTGTAATACCACCGACCACCAGGGGAGGCCAACGTTTCGACGAATGTCGCTCAGGAGCTGGATAACGTCTTCCCGACAAACAACCCATTGCGAGAGCAAATAGCCGAGGAATGGAGAGCAGTGGCCTAGCGGGGGCGCTGCCGTGGGAGGGATCGGCGGAATGCGCGCAGGTAGGTGAGGTAGCTCAGGGCGAGGATGAAGGGAGAAGCCCCCTCGTCCAGGGCCCGCAGGTTGGCCTTGCCCTCGAGGTAGAGATAATAGAGGTACAGACAGACACGCATAGGCCGGAAGTGGGGTGCACCAACCCGACAGAGGACGAGCGGCACGAGCTGCAGGGGGTTCTCCGAAAAATCCTTGAGGTGACCGACCTCGTGCAGAAGGATCGAGGTGGCCCACCGCCGGCCCTTAAGGTGGTGCCGCCAGACAAAGGTGTTACAGATCAGGAAAGACTCGATCCCGAGACCCAGCGGTCCGGTGGGGACAGCCCCCACGTTAGGATACACGGGAGCAAAGAGCACCGGGTATCCTTGAAATCTTTCAATACCGAATCTGGCCACGACCTTGCCACAGATCCTTCCCACGCGCCTGGCCAGCGGAAACTCCTGTTCGCTCATCCTCCGACACTCCTTACCACCGTATCTTACCAGGCCCAATCTGCCAAGGCAATCACCCGTGCTGACCTGTCCTGATGGAATGAGGACACCGGGGCAAACCTTGACGGTCATCGGGGGTATCTGATACTGTCCCCCTGCCTCAGGCTCCAATGAGAACGAGGATATCGATGATAGTGACGGCAGGGATCATCACCCATGGAGGCCGAGTACTGATTTGCCAGCGGCGGAAAGGGAGCTGGGGCGAGTACAAGTGGGAGTTTCCCGGTGGAAAGGTCGAAGACGGGGAGGACCCCCGAGAGTGCCTTCGGCGGGAACTGAAGGAAGAGCTCGCGATTGAGCCAGAAATCGGACCGCTTCTCTGCCGCCTCGAGCACCGTTACCCCGACCGGGACGTAGAGCTGATCGTGTTTCACATCCCCGCGTACAACGGTGAGATCCGCAACAGACAGTTCGAACGTATTCGCTGGGTGGGACGGGAAGAGATTGCTAAATTTGATTTCCTCGAGGCGGACCGTCCTGTGATCGAGGCGATAGCCGGGGAAAGTCTGTTTGGTGATCGGCCGTGAGTCGAGCAGAACTCGACCCCGCGCTCAAGCGGAGCTTTCAGCGACGACTCCTCAAGTGGTATCACTCTCGCGGCCGGGATCTCCCCTGGCGGAGAACTCGGGACCCGTATCGAATCCTCGTCTCCGAAGTAATGCTACAGCAGACCCAGGTAGAGCGGGTCCTGGGATTTTACGATAAATTTCTCAAGCGGTACCCCACGGTGGAAGAGCTGGCGTCGGCAAGGCCCAGTAAAGTGCGAGAGGCCTGGGATGGACTGGGATACTACGCCCGGGCCAGAAACCTCCACAAGACGGCGCGACAGGTACTTCACCGCCATGGCGGCCAGTTTCCCAAACGCTACGAGGAGGTCCACCGCCTGCCGGGGGTGGGTCGCTCCACAGCAGGGGCTCTGATGAGCTTTGCCTTTAACGTCCCGACTCCCATTCTAGACACCAACGTTAAGCGCTTCCTCTCCCGGGTCTTCATCCAGCGTCCCTCCGCAACACCGGCACAGATGGAGCGGCGGCTCTGGCGGCTCAGTGCGAGTCTGATCCCGAATGGGAAGACCTGGGCCTTCAACCAGGCCCTCATGGATTTTGGGGCGTTAGTCTGCACCGCGAAAAATCCCCGGTGCCACACCTGCTGCTTTACGGACATCTGCCGAACATATCCCAAATTGACGCGCAGCAGAGCAGAGCGAGGCCGGTGAAGATCTACACCAAAACAGGCGACAAGGGCGAGACCAGCCTCTTCGATGGGACCCGGGTGCCCAAGCACGATCCCCGAGTGGAGGCGTACGGAGACGTCGATGAGTTGAATGCCCTCTTGGGAACTGCTCGGGCTTCCCTGACCGATCAGGAGGTCGGCGAGATTCTCGCGTCCATCCAGCGGGACCTCTTCGCCATCGGGGCTCAGTTGGCCGATCCCAAATCCGGGGAACGAAAGCGAAAGGAAAAGGTTCAGCTGAGCGAGGCCCGGGTAAAAGAGCTGGAAGAGATCATCGACCGCTGCGAGACGGAACTTCCCCCGCTCAAGCATTTCATCCTGCCCGGAGGAAGCCAGGCCGGGGCGTTACTCCATCTGGGCCGTACCATATGTCGGCGGGCCGAGCGGCGGACTGTGGCGCTCAAGCAGCAGGGAACGGCGGTCCCGCTGATCGTCGTCATGTACCTCAACCGTCTCTCAGACCTCCTCTTCGTCCTGGCAAGAGTGGCCAACCACCGGCAGGGGATACAGGAGATAGCATGGTAATCATGCTGCGAGCAATCATCTTTGACTTCGACGGTGTCATCGTTGACACCGAGCGTTTTCACTTCCAGGCACTGCAACGTGTCCTCGACGAGGAGCATATCCCGCTCACGTGGGAGCAGTACGTCGAGAGCTACCTGGCGATGGATGACAAAAATTGTTTCCACACGGTGCTCACGCGCCACGGTCGAGACGTGACGCCGGAGATGCTGAAAGAGCTCACGGAACGGAAGATGACTTATTTCTTTAGCGACGCGGCCGATTCGGTCAGCCTCTTCCCTGGGGTCGAAAACTTCATCCGCCAGGTCGCACAGAAGAACCCTCTTGCCATCGCCTCGGGAGCTCTTCGGGAGGAGATCGAATTTATCCTCGCAAAGGTCGGTCTCCGAGAATACTTCCGCGTGGTCGTCGCTGCCGAGGATGTGAAAAGGGGGAAACCCGACCCCGAGGCCTATATGACTGCCTTGGACCGGCTGAATCGGTTGGGTTCTGGCACACCCGTGACACCCTCAGAGTGCCTCGTGATCGAGGACTCCCGCCATGGAGTAGCCGCGGCCACGGCCGCAGGGATGCGATGTCTTGCTGTTGCGAACTCCTATACGCCCGAAGAGCTGGCTGGCGCCCATCTCGTGGTGAAGAGCCTCGAAATGCTTGACCTGGCGCAGATCGAGGCCCTTTTTCCCGAATTTTCTTGACCCTCGGAAAGATCTTCACTAGCATATGATCCCGTTTTTCAAGGAACCCATAACCTCTCCGATCTTCGCAGATCACAACACGAGATCCTAAGCAATCCTAAGTCTTAGGAGGCCAAAATATGGACGATCGAGCCTTAAGCGAGGTAGTGGCGGCCTTCGGGGGTGATACGGCCCAGGCCGAGGCAGACGTCGCCGAGCGGTGGGAGGCCATGAAGCAGGTCGACCCCAAGGCTACCCGCGAGGCAGCTATTCAACAGCTCGCCTGGGAATATGCCCCCAGACCAATCGAACACGTCTTTCCCGGAGATAATTGGTACTTCATGACCAAGGCGGCCCAGTCACCGGCCCACATCCTCCTCCTCGACCTCGAAGACGCGGTGGCCACCACCCGCAAGCACGTCGCCCGGACCGTCCTGAATCTCCTGATTCGCGCCCACCGGGGAAAACCCCTGACGGCAGAAGAGTTGGAATTTCTCAAGACCAATGCGCTGCCCGCGGGAAAGGCGGAGCAGCTCGACCAGCAGTTCAACCGGGAGGGAGCGCACTTTCACATCAAGCCAGAATGCAGGTTCCCTGAAGGCCAGATGATCTTGGTTCGACCTAACAATCTCCGAACCAAGTGGGCGGCCGGGGACTACTTCGATGTGATCCGGGAAATTGGAGATCTCATCGCGGGGATTTATCTGCCGAAAGTGGAGGGTCCGGACGACGTGAGGGTCGCCGTCCAGATCCTCCGAGCGCTGCAGCAAGAGCGGGGCTGGGTTACAGGCAGGCACAAGGTCTTTGTCTTGACCGAGCTGCCGGGAGCAATCCTGACCGCGGAAGAGATTCTCGCCGTAGCCCCCGATGTGGAAGAGGCGAACCTGGGTGTCGTCGACTACACCGCGGCCACCGGGGGCCGTAGCGTCGTCCAGCAAGAGCAATACACCTACATGCGGTACCCGCTCCTCAAACTGGGGGAAGCCTCAGTCGTCACCGGCAAGGCGGCCGGGACGGGAATCACAGTGAAGTTAAATGCGGATGATACTGAAGTAGATACCGTCCGAGCCATCGCACTGGGCATCCATCGCAAGTGGAGTGTCCACCCGGCACACATTGAGGGTATTGCCCGCCAGGCTGCCAAATTTCCGCCTATCGTCCGGAAGCGCATCGCCTTTCCCGAAATTCCTCCCTTCGACCTCGGGCGGCTCAAGCGATTGGCGAGGGAGGAGAAACCAATCCTCCCTCCTCTCGTCTTCGTTCCCCGTCCCGTGACCCTCTGTCGCTCGGTCGTCACGGTCGCAGGTCGCGATCTCGACAAAGTGCGGGCCGCTCTCGCGTCGCCTGCAGATATGGTAATCGTTGACGCAGAAGGATTGTCGGTGACTAACGAGCAGGAGCCACACCGAAAGCTGGTGCAGCTGTGTCGAGAGGCAGGTCGCCCCTTGCAGGTGCTGGCGCTTCAGGCTGATCTCGGAAGACCCGAGGCGGCTCAAGACCTGCAGGGACTACTCCAACTCTTCAAAGATGGGCTCCACGCCGTCATCCTACCCGCCGTGGACCATCCGCGCGCTGTCCGACATGCCGCCGGCCTCCTCACTGGCATCGAGCGAGAGGTCGGGCTGTCCGTGGGCTCCATCGCCCTGGGGGCGCGAATTAGTAATCCCGAAACCGTGGAACGGAATGCCTACGCCGTCGCCACGGCGAGTCGGCGGATGATGTGGATCTTCCTTGATCTCAAGGGCGTACAACCGAAGGAAGACCTGGCCGATCCAAAAACAAAGGGATATTACTACTACCGGTCCGCGTTGGTGGCCGCCACCGCGGCGGCAGACATCGACGCCGTGGACGATATGAGCGACGCCGCAAACCTGGAAGACGAGACCCTCTTTGCCGCGAATCTGGGTTTTCACGGGAAAGTCGTAACGCCGGATCAGGCAGAGCGCGTCAACGCCGTCATGAATCCCCCTCGAGCCGGCGAGCCACCAGTCCAGCCGAAGGGCCCTGGAGGCGAGGCATTTAGGGCGCGATGGATCAACTCCGTGGAACGGGCCCTCGAGATCCTGGAGCTTTACGCCACCGCCGACCAGGAGCGGAACCTGGGCGCGGTTGCGTATAACGACCCGATCACCGGCCAGGCCGAGCTCGTGGATGCGGCAACAGCGCGCATCTACTACCGGCAATTGGAACGCGCACTCAAGGCCATGCAGCTAAACGACGCTGAGGCGGAACGGTACGTGACAGCCCGGGAACGGCTGCTGCTGGCGCTGAGGCCGGGGGGGATGGAGCAGATCGGCGAGATGGTCTTCCCGGGCGAGAAGCTACAGGGAGATGCCGTTTCGGTAAGTCCGTGGATGGTGCAGGCATTCGCCAAGACCTCTGGGGACCGGAACCGCTACCATCTGGACCGCGCATATGCGGAGAGCTCCCGTTTTCAGGGTATAGTGGCCCATGGACTTTTCACCGTGAGCAGTATGCTCGCAGGCCTTGGCCGCATAACGCCTGCCTATGCTCTGGGGTCGCTCGAGGCGCACTTCCGAGCGCCGGTCTATTTGGGGGACACCAACACGCCGTTCGCTGAGGTGCAAGATGTCCGGGATGGAGGATGGGCCGTGCTTCAACTGAGCGCGGTCAACCAAGAAGGGAAAGTTGTCTGCGAGGGAACGGCGACCTTGAGGCCGGAGAAGTCGGGAGAGCTCCTCACCGCTCCCCATGACGAACTCGTCTGGCTCCGGCAATGGGCCCAGGATGTGACGCCCTCAGTCCCGGCCGTGACCTATGACTTCACCAATCCGTCAAGTCCCCGCCAGCAGACCTTCGCCAAACCGGTCGATGTTGAGCTCGTTCGGGCCACACGAGCGCTGTTCGGACCTCTCTACCCTCACCAGGTAAGCACCCTGCTCGCCCTGGGGTCGATGGCGATGACGTCGGCCGAGAGCTCGCCTGGCCACTTGCTCCTCACCGCGAGGGTATCGCGTTTCGGCTTGCCCATCGAGGCTGGGGACCAGCTGAGTCTGTCAGCCACGGCGCCGCCACCGGATCAGATCCGTCGCTCCCAGAAGGGGAAAGGGACACCGATCGTTCCTATCGATATTGCGGTGAATAATCATCGAGGCGGAGACGTTCTTAAGGGACAGGTAGTCAAACTTATGGAGGAACAGCATCCTGCATCTTAAGCGACGTAACGCATTGTATAGGTTAAGCTTTTAGCGGGGGCCAGGGTGAGACGCCTTTCTACCAGAGGCATTCTGGCTTTCGTAGTGGCCTTCGTGGTCGTCTTTGCGACAGCCACCTGGGCTGCCGCGCAGTGTGCCTACCCGGCACTCGAACTTCTCGAATTCGACTACGTAAACAGACCTCAAATGATTCACCAGAGGACGGACGGCCACTCGCTCCACTCCCATATTGCTCCCACCGCACTACAAATGTCTTGATGTCTACCTATCCTAACAACTCGCCCCGTTCGTAACCCTTCAGAACTCCGCATTCTTTTATTTTTGGCCAGGAACTTTTTCCCAATTTCGCTGTCTAAGCTGTCAAGGACCTGGAATTGACTGTGCACGCTTTAAACCCTTTAACTCTCGAGCAAGGTGGGCCATGAAAAAACTGAATCTTTCGCTCCTCGCCGTGTTCGTTACAGCTTTCGCGATCAGCAGTACAGCCGCGGCACATGAAAGCGCCGTACAGCCCGCAGTGGACCCTATTGAACAAGATGTGACACAGGGAGCCCTGCGGGTCAAAACGGCAGACGGTATCGTCGAAATTCCGCTACGACACACGGATGTCCAGGCAGACATCTCGGGTTTTATTGCCCGAGTGAAAGTCACACAGACGTTTTTCAACCCATACGATGAAAAGATCGAGGCGATCTACGTCTTTCCGCTACCGCATACTGCGGCCGTGGACGATATGACCATGGTCATCGGGGATCGCCGGATCGTCGGCGTGATCAATCGTCGCGCTCACGCACGGGCGATTTACGAACAGGCACTCATGCAGGGCCTTACCGCGAGTCTCCTCGAGCAAGAACGGCCGAACATCTTCACGCAATCGGTTGGCAACATCAAGCCACATCAGGAAATCATGATCGAGATTTCGTACGTCGATGTTTTAAAATATGACATGGGCACGTACGAGTTCCATTTTCCGATGGTCGTCGGTCCACGCTACATCCCCGGCGCACCTATCTCCAAAAAACCTGACCTGCCGGACGCATTGAAGGGCAAGGTCGGCACAGTGAAAGGACCTACAGAGGGGCCTGATCCGAAAGGTACTGGCTGGTCACCGGATACCGACCGAGTCAAGGATGCATCCCGAATCACACCGCCTGTGCTCAAGCCCGGATACCGGACCGGCCATGATATCAGTCTGTCCGTTCGACTTGACGCCGGGGTACCAATTCAGGACATCAAAATCGTCAATCACGAGGCAAGCCTAGACCGGATCCATGATTCCCGTGCCATCACGGCCCTTTCGCCCGCCGACTCTGTGCCGAACAAAGATTTCGTCATGAAATACGCCGTTGTCGGGGAAAAGCCGGAGATGGCCCTTTTGGCCCATTCCAATGGTGCCGGTCAGGGCTATTTTCTCCTCATGATCCAGCCAAAGATCGACGAGCAGCTCACCAAGGCGCCGCCGCGCGAGATCGTTTTTCTCATCGACGTGTCCGGCTCGATGAGCGGGGCGCCGACCAAAAAAGTCCAGGAAACGATGCGACAGTTTTTCAAGCTGAGCAAGGCGGACGACACGATTCAGGTTATTACCTTTGCCGGCCGGGCGAGCAAACTGTTTGGGGAATCGGTTCCGGCAACCGCGGACAATGTCGCGCGTGCCCTCAACTTCACCGAGGGCATCCGCGGTGGGGGTGGGACCGAGATGCTCAAAGGAATCAAAATGGTTCTAAACGAGCCGCTTGACCCTGAACGCGTTCGGATCGTCGTGATGCTCACAGACGGCTTCATAGGGAATGAGGCCCAAATCATCGAAGAGGTGGGCAGACGGGCCGGGGATCGGATTCGATTCTGGGCCCTCGGCATCGGCTCGTCGCCGAACCGTTTCCTCCTCGACGGAGTCGCCAAGGTGGGTGGAGGGATGTCCGCCGTGATCGAGCTCAAGACGGACCCGACGGAACTCGTCACGCAGATCGTTGAGCGCATCCATCGCGCCCAACTCGCAGAGATTCAAATCGATTGGAACGGACTTTCCGTGTACGAGACCTATCCGCGGAAGATTCCAGAGTTGTGGGCCGGCCGACCGGTGATTTTGTTCGGCCGTTACAAGGACGGTGGAAGCACAACGATCGAGCTGACGGGACTGGCAGAGGGCGAACCGATTTCCTACGCCATTGAGGTGACACTTCCATCGGAGGAACGAGAGCACGCCGTCCTGTCCAAGGTGTGGGCCCGAAACAAGATCGCTGACCTTTCCTCCCAGATCTCCTACGGCGACAGGCCAGAAGTGGTAGAGGAGATTACACAGATCGCGCTCGATTATCGTCTCATGACCCAATACACCAGCTTCGTCGCCGTGGACGAAAGCGAAGCCCCCCAGATTGACCAGCAGGCGACGCCGCCCCGGCGGATGGTTATTCCTGTCCCCCTGCCCGAAGGTGTCAGTTTCGAGGGTGTTTTCGGACCGCTCGGCGAGGAAGAATCAATCGCTCAGGACAGGCTCGACCATCCCATGTCGTACAAGGCCGGGCCAGGCATGCGATGGAAAGGATATCGGACTGCGACACAGCACAGGGGACGTGGTCAACTGAATGCACCAGCGGCTCAATCTACCAGGAAGATGGCGACGAAACCAGGAAGGATCATCCAGATGCGCAGAGAGGCCGCTGCCTCAGGTGTTGCCGGTGGGGGTGGTCTGTTTAGCATGAGCGAAGCTAAAAACTTGCAGCGTTTCTCCTCACCCAAGGAAGCGCAACTTGAGGATAGAGACTTCTCCCGCGTGGCAGCTTCCCTCTTCGGAAACTGGGCGCAGCAGCGACACAAAGAAGCAAAAAAAGCCCTCGTCGAGGCACAGGAACTTCACAAAAAGGGGGAACGAGAAGCTGCCGTGCTTCGGTTTCAACATGCGCTCCTGCTTGAGGCGACGTTTCTCTCGGCCCACCCCTACAATGACGACGGCACGGCAGCCACTGCGGCAGATGGGCTTCAAATACTGATGAAGGAAATGGTCAAAGAACGCGCACAACGCAGCCCGCGTCTTGCCCAGAGACTCGACCTGGTGATCCGTGATGAATCGCTCGAGGACGCGGTCCGCGCCATAGCAAAAGTCGCCGGCTTCAGCGTGAAAATTCTTCCAGGTAGTCTGGATGACGCAGCCAAAATGGTGAACGGGGGTGAGCTCAGGGTCACCTATCTTGATCTCCGTGGAGCGACGGTGGCTCAGGCCCTCGACTGGCTTCTCACACCCGGCCATTTGACGTGGACAATCGGCAAGAAGGGTACCATTACTGTCGGCACAACGCGTCGTTTGCCAGGCAATGCTGCTTGGGTCTATGTCGTCGGCGACCTCGCAATGCCGTCACGGAAAGAACTCGGCGACAAGACCGGAACGGATAGCGTCCAAACAGCTTTGAAGCAGTTTCTCAACGCTATCCGCATCATTATCAACCAAGAGGGGGAGTCTAGGGTCCACCCAGGATCCGCCGTGCTCATCGATCCCGCGCATCTTCTGGTCTATGGAAACAAGGAAGTTCATGCCAGAGTTGCGGCATTCCTGAATGTGCTTACCGATCCCAAAGAAAAGATGAGGACGATCACCGGGCTAAACCTATCACAGAAGGAACTCCGCCTGCTTCGAAAACTCCAAAAGGACACATCGGCCCGTTGGACTGCGCGCGCTGGGGCTCGCAAAAGACGGACAGCGACCTCCCACCAACGGCGAGTCGTCACGGTCTTGGACATCTTCTCCTGGCAGCTCCTGGCAAGTACCCACCGAGGCCAGGTTGACCTTGAGGCCCTGACCGAGCTGCAAATCGCATGGTCGAGCCCAAACATTACAAAAGTCGTTGAAGGAGCAAACGGGTGGATTGCCATACGGTCCGCATGGATTATCAGCGAATCGGCACGGATACATTCAAAACATGGAGAACTCGGCTCCCTAGCGCAAAAGGTCCTTGCCGTTATACAGAAACACTTTGAGAGCACCACAAAGGTATTAAAGGAGGGAGCGGAAGACCTAGACCGCTACCTCAGCCTTCTCTACTCAGTTCTGTCGCTAGAAAATGGGAAGGCTCTCGATTCGCATTTCGGCGGGAGCGTGACTGTGAACCTCGCTGATGCCAAGCGGTTATTGATAAGGCAAACCCGCAACTCTCGTCTCGATACTATGCGCACACTTACAGCAGCCCTCATTGCGCCTTCGCTACAGACAGATGGGGCACTTTTGCGGGCAATATCTACAAACCAAATTCAGGGGGATGATCTTGTCGTGCTTACCGGCCTTGCGGCGTGGCACCGTGGTGGGAGAGTGTGGAGAACCTTTCGCGAAGAGATACCGTATATCGTTGGTAGTCAGCCGTTAAACGGCCACGTTATCCTGATCATCAATCGTATGGGAGCGGCCCGCCTTGTACTGCGGTGAAGGGTGTCTACATTGTGCCCAAGGGAATTTACCGGCGGTTGAAGGGGCTTAGAGACGATCCAGGCGGTCCTGGGCCAGCCGCGCTTCTCGGGACCTTGGGAATTTTGCGACAAGTTCCCTCAGCACGCTTTGCCCCTGGGTGGGTTCCCCCAGCTCCAGGTAGGCATAGCCCTGTTTGAGCATCGCACTGGGAACCTTGGAGCTGCTAGGATACTCCTTGATGAGCCTATCAAATTCCCGGATCGCCCTCAGGAACTCCCGCTTGCTGTAATAGGACTCGGCAAGCCAGTACTGAGCATTGGGGACTAGGCTGGTCTTGGGAAAGAAAGTTAGATAGGTCCTGAAGCTCTGAATAGCCAAGTCATAGTTCCCCTTCGTGTAATCACTCAAGCCGTCCCGGTACACCTTCTCTGGTGAGGGCATTGACCCCTGCATCACCTGTTGCCCAGGACTGGCAGCGGCAGAGTGCTGCGGCGAGGATGGGCCGTCACCCGACGGAGGCAGCGGCTGGCCACTCGCCGACGGAGGTGGCGCCGGCACACCGGGCGATGGGTGAGGAACCCCTCCCGGGACGGGGGGGGGTGGGACAGGCGACGGAACGGCGGGCTGACCCGCCATGGGAGTCCCACCAGGCCTTACGGGCTCTCCCCGCAGGCGAGCCACTTTCAGCTCGGTTTGATCCAGGCGCTGGCTCAATTCCGACAATCGGTGGCTGCTCTCTTCGAGCTTGCCCTGTATCATTCGGATCTCGACTGACACCTCCTCGAGACGAGCCACCATATCGGTCGCGGATGTCACCCCCTCCGGCCCGAGATGTTCTCCACCGGTCCCCTGCTTTATGGAGTTCAATTCCACCCGCATGCTTCGCACATCGTGCTGTAGGCCCCGGAACTCTTCCTGAGTCACCACACACGCACTGCTCAGCAGGGCGACGCCAACGAGGAGGGGACATCTGAGATACCGCGTCATGATTGCTCCCATCTTGGTATTATCCTACCACGAATATGAAGGTCTCGCTACAACTCGCAGGGGGAGGCAGCAACCTCCCCCTGCTCTGCCGCTCAGATCGACTGGAAATCAAGATCGTTTATTCAACTACCACAAAGTGGCCCCGACGGTTACATTGCCATGCGGACTCGTCATGACCAAGGCAAAAAGGGCGCTCTTCGCCGTAGCTGATCGTCGAGATCCGCCCGCTATCGATCCCTCCAGCTACCAGGTAGTCCAACACCGCCTTGGCGCGCCGTTCCCCTAAGGCCAGGTTGTACTCGTTCGTCCCCCGCTCATCGCAGTGCCCCTCGACCACGATGCGCGCCCCCGGATTCTCGCTGAGCCATAGGATGCCCTCGTCCAGGGCCTGCCTCGCATCTGGTCGGATGAGGGACTTGTCAAAGTCAAAAAAGACATCCTCGAGGGCTCCCTCCTCGACCGGCTCAATAACGACGACCTCCTCCCTCTCCTCGACGATAACAACCTCTTGCTCCGGTTCGACCACCGCCTCCCCCGGCGTCGGAGCGACTGCCGCTGGCGCAGCCGTCTGGACCTCGGGCTTCTTGGGACAACCGGCCAAGAGCAGGGCTACGGGCAGGAGAAGGACCAAACCCAACAGAGATCCCCGCCAGCTGATCATCGAAGTTTTTACCCCTTTCCGATGAAGTTCCCTGGCCTCTCTCACCATCCTTTCCTCCTTTCTGTCATTGTTCATTCCTCACCATGGTAGTGACCGACCTCAAGGCGACCAATCCGGCGCAAAATTGTTCAAGGCATTTTGGGTCAGCCGTCTCTGTCCCGATCCATCGGCGTGCATCACATAGATATCTTTCTTCCCGCCACGGACTGATGTAAAAACGAGATGACGACCATCCGGCGACCAAGCAGGATCTTCATTGGAGCCCAAGGTGGTCATCTGCTGGACCCCGGAGCCATCCGGGTTCATCAGGTAAATCTGAAAGCCTCCGCCCTCCCGGTCGGAGACAAAGGCAATCTTTTCACCCCGTGGGGACCACTTGGGGGAGGCATTATAGTCTCCCTCGAATGTCAGCCTCTGGAGATTCGTTCCCTCGACATCGATCACATAGACCTGGGGAGAACCGCCACGATCCGACGTAAAGGCAATCTGCCGACCGTTGGGAGAAAAGGAGGCGGAGACTGAAATCCCGAGGCCGTTCGTGAGGCGCCGCAGTCCGTTCCCCATAGGCCGCATCATATAGAGGTTGGTCCCCCTGTCCTTGCTGAGGGATAGCGCGAGCCACTGACCGTCTGGGGACCAGGCGGGGGCGATGTTCAGCCCGGCCAAGGCTGAGACTTTATCGCGCCGTCCCGTCTCGAGGTTGAGAAGATACAGATCGGGGTTGCCGTCACGATAAGACGTATAGGCCAGTAGTCTCCCATCAGGCGAGAAGCGGGGGGAGAGGTTGATGGACCGGTTCCCCGTTACCAGGATCGAGTTGTGACCATCATAGTCCATCAGATACAGTTCGGTAGCGTGCCTCCCCTTGCTCGCATAGGCGATCCGAGTCGTCGCGATTCCTCGCTCGCCAGTGAGCCGGAGGACCACCTCATCGGCCAACCGGTGCACCATGACCCTCAGAGCCCCGGCATTTCCAAAGTACCGTTTCCCGCCGAGAAACGTTCCTCGGGCCACATTATATATCCGTCCTTCGAGAGTCAGATCGTTCCCCCGCGTCGTGAGCTCCGCCGCCACCATAGCCTGGACCTTCAGTTGATTCAAGGACGGCAAGACGTTCTCCTCAGTGCCCAACTGGACCTCCCTCGCTTCGAAGGGGAGGAAGGTAGTCGGCAGTACCTCGAAGATCCTTGAAAACTCCAAGTCATCCATCAAAATTGAACGTGCGTCTGCCGCCAGATCGGGCCCGCCCGACTCCAAGTAGAAAGGACCCAGTCCGACCACGGCCAGGGTGATGCGCTGATCCACTGTCCGCGTGACCGTGATATCTACCTGACTCCACCCGCGGACGGGCAGGAGTCCACCCACGAGAACGACAAAGATGATAAAGACTCGTCGGAGCACTTTCACGCCCTCACTCTCCTCGCATCTCAAAATGAAACCGCACTTGGAGCGTTTCCTCAGGGAAGAGAGGAGGAAAGGGGGGGAGGGGAACTGCTTCCTGAATCGCTCGCAGGGCGGATTGATCCAAGAAGACACTGTCTGATGGGTCTAAGACCTGGATATCGCGGACCAGGCCCGATCGCAAAACAGTGAAGCCGAGGGTGACTCGCTCGACCTGACCCGGATTAATATTCAACGAGGGTTCGATCCACCGGCTGCTTATCTTCGTCTGGATCGCTGCTAGATAGTAACTTAATGAGGGGTCCGCCTTGGCGGTGGAGACGCTGCTCTCTGAAATAACCGCTGGGGCCCCTCCCCGACGCGGCGGGGCCGGCAGGACTGTCGGGACCGCCGCCTGGGCAATCTGCGGAGGTGTTGTGGGTTGCGGAGATTGAGGCGGCTTCCGTGCCGCCTTTTCCTTTCCGGGAAGCGTCAGTGCATCTGGTCGAGTCGGCGGGGCTTGTGTTTTGGCTTTGGACGCTTTCGTCTTCGGGGGCGGTGTGGATGGAGTAATCTGAGGCGAAGCCTTCTGGGACGTTACCTTTACCGCCGGCGCCTTCTTGCGGGATGGCGTCGTCTGGCGAACCCCAGGAAGCTCCACCAACTTTACTTCGTACGCTACTGGCACGCTAAACCGTTGTCTGTAAAGTGACGGAGTGAGAAAAACCCCGGCAAAGACCAAGAAGTGGAGCACCAGGGAAAAGGCCACGTTGATCGCAAAATCTTTTTCCTCCCAGCTCATCTTCAACCGGTGTCCGACACTCCTGCTATTTCTTCTCGCTAGGATGCAGGGGCTCGGTCACCATTCCTAGCCGGTCAATCCCAGCCTTATTCACCACATCCATCACCTGAACGACCACCCCGTAGGGAACGTTCTCGTCAGCCCTCAAGAAGATCGCCGCCTGGGGATTCCGTTTCTTCAGGCCCGTCAGGACCTTTTGTAACCGACCCAGAGTAATCTGTTGATCATCCAAATAGACCACCTTCTCCTTGGTAACGGTGAGGATCAAGCGTTCCTCGGGATTGACGTTCCTCGTCTCTGTTCGAGGGACCTGGACATCGATCCCCCGGATCATCATCGGGGCCGTGATCATGAAGATAATGAGGAGCACTAACACCACATCGACGAACGGGGTGACGTTGATCTCCGACAGGGCACCCCCAATGCGATTTTCGGATCCGGGGAGGTGTGCGCTCATCGTCCCACCGCAAGGCGCTCCGCCAGGCCCAGAAATTCCATGGCAAACAGATCCAAACGGGTTCCGATGCCGCGGATGCGATTCACGAAGTAGTTATAGGCAATGACTGCCGGTATCGCCGCAGCCAGCCCTGCGGCCGTGGCGATCAAAGCCTCAGCGATTCCCGGAGCGACAGCCCCCAGGTTGGCCGAACCCGCCGCTCCGATTCCGACAAAAGCATTGATAATGCCCCAGACCGTGCCAAAGAGGCCAATAAAGGGTGTCACACTTCCGGTCGTGGCCAGAAAGATGAGGTGACGTTCCATCTGGGAAAGCTGTTTCAGGCTGGCACGCCTGAGCGTTCGACCGACCCCTTCCAGGGCCTCGCCGCTCCGTCCAGGAGGTAGGGTCGCGGGTGTCCCTCCAGGATTGCCGCCAGGAGGGTTCCCCTTGACGTGATAACTCAGTTCCCGAAACCCCTCGCGGAACAGAGCCGCTTCCGGAGATACAAGATACCGCTTGGCCTCTTCATAGGTCGCACTGAAATTTTTGGAATTCTTAAACACGTGCAGAAACGCGTCCGATTGGCGCTCGGCGGTTCGTAGACTCCTGAGCTTCATGAAAATGATGGCCCACGTCGCGATGGAGAAAAATAGGAGGACGAGAAGGACCCCCTTCGCCACAGGGCCCGCCTGAATCACGAGATGCAATACACTGATGCCACTCATACGGTGTCATCTATAGCACGGTCCCAGGGGGGCGTCAAGCCAAAGTGCCGAATTATTCCGGCACTTTACCTGAATCTAAGGGCCCTGGAAAACCTTTTCGGGTGAGGATACTGGCTCCAAAGAGAGGAACGGATTCTCCCCCCTCCTTGCGGGATGGTTAGATGATCGTTAAGAGGTCGGTGGGTTGTGTGGCGCGCGCTAGGCGACTTTCTCTTCTTTTTTTACTTTTGCGCGGTCCGAAGGGACGGTTCGCGTGGATCCCTCTCGCGATTCGTCAAGAAAGAACTCTGGGCGCGCCCGCCACTTAAGGGTCGATCGGATAATCCCGATCTCCTTGTCCTCGAAGCCCCCTTCGTTTCTGAAAACCCTATCCATGTCTTCCTCTTCATTGAGAAGTATTGTTTGAAGGTGAAAAGCAATAATCGTGCCATAGATGGCCAAAGACTCTTCCTCCTATGAATACTTAGACACCTTTTGTCAGCAAAAGTTCCATCAAGGCGAGGACCCATTGCTCCCTTGTCTGGTTCT
Source organism: Methylomirabilales bacterium (SeqCode) (assembly GCA_041599135.1). Lineage (GTDB taxonomy): Bacteria > Methylomirabilota > Methylomirabilia > Methylomirabilales > CSP1-5 > CSP1-5. The sequence goes on from JBFHXD010000012.1 coordinate 27,807, forward strand.
AACGTTAAGGATCATCACCCCCCTTCGTTGACAACCCCGCACCCGTCTTGTTAAGGTAAAAAACTGTCTGTCGACAACTAAGAGGAGCCACTTACCAAGCGCGCGATGATAGACAAGGTGCGATTCGACGCCATAGATGTCGCTTCCCTTCCCCGTGTCAATCCTGTTTTCCGGGATTACCTCAAGGGATCACCGGCACTCCGCGATTTTTTTCGATGGGATCCTCGCGAGCCACAGGATCAGTTGCTCCAGTTCCTGACCAGCCGGAACTATCCCCGCGACGAGGTCGTGGCGGTCCTCACCGACCAGAACCGCGCATGGGGAGCGAACGAGGTACTTCTGCAGGGCATCGCGCGCTTGCGAGACCCCCAAGCGGTGACGGTGGTGACCGGTCAGCAGGTAGGACTCTTCGGAGGTCCTCTCTATACGCTCTACAAAGCCCTCACAGCAGTAGCCGTGGCCCGCCAGGTGGAGTCGCAGTGGCAGGTCCCCTGCCTTCCGCTCTTCTGGATGGCTTCGGAGGATACCGATTTCGCCGAGATCGATCACCTCTCCATGCCGGACCACCAGGACCAGGTGACCCCTCTCCGCTATACCCCAACCGAAGGGTACGGTTCGGATCTTCCAGCGAGCCACAGGCTGTCATCAACGATCGGAGAGATCTTTGCGACGCTCGAGCAGGCGTTGGGTCCGGCCCACTCTCAGGAAAGTGTGCTCAAGTTGCTGCGAGAGTGTTATGGTCCTGGCGCAACCCTGGTCCATGCCTTCGGCCGACTGCTGAGCACGCTTCTCTCGGCCCGAGGGCTCATCCTCGTGGACCCGTCCGATGCCCGTCTCAAGGCGTTAGCCCGCCCCCTCTTCTCGCACGAGACGCGCACAGCCCCGGCCTCGGCCCGATTGGTTCAAGGCGCCTGGGAGAAGCTCCGGGGCCTCGGATACCGCCCCCAGGTTCGGATGCGGGGGGAAGGCCCCAACCTTTTCTACGTGGATGGGGGCCGGTATCCCATCAAAGGGGGGAACCACGGGCTACAGATGGCGGGCACCCGGAGATGGGGAAACCGAGAAGAGTTGACGCGTTTCGCCGAAGAGGCACCGGAACACTTCAGCCCGAACGTTATCCTCCGCCCGGTGATGGAAAGTTTTCTGTTTCCCGTTCTTGCCCACGTAAGCGGTCCTCACGAGACTGCGTACTACGCCCAACTTCGCGGGGTCTTCGATCACTTCGACCTCCCAATGCCCTTCCTCCTCCCCCGGGCAACTTTCACCCTCGTGGAGGGGCGAATCGAGCGACTCCTCAAAAAACACGACCTCACCTTCCCGGCATTACATGGCGATCCCGAGAGGGTCTTGCGCCGCGTCCTTCGCGGCTCGCTCCCCAAGAATTTTGTGGCGAGGCAACAGCGGATTTTGCAGACGATCCTGAATAGCTTCGAGGAGCTTCGGGCGATGGTCTCGGCCCTCGATCCGACGCTGACCCCGCGTGTTGGTGGAGCCGAGGGATTGGTCAAGAAACAGATGGAAGCGATGGAGCGAGACCTCCTCCGATCCTTCAAACGGCGCAACCAGGAGATTCAGACCCAGGTCTTTCGAGTATTGACCCACCTGCTGCCCGGCGGAGAACTCCAAGAGCGGACCTACGGATTTATCCCGTACCTTTGCCGCCACGGCCTGTCCCTCATCGACCTGATCGTGGCCAGCATCGACGGGCCGGGATGGGATCACCGCATCCTTTACATGGGGGCACCACGCCCGGAGCGCTGATCCCGATGACCGTCGACCGACGACCAAGCATAAGAAGACTCCTGGTCTTTGGCGGTCATCGGGTAACAGTCATCGGACATCGGTCATCGGATAACGAATTATGAAGATCGGCATTACGTGCTATCCCACCTATGGCGGAAGCGGAGCCATCGCCGCAGAGCTAGGGATCCAGCTCAGCCAAAGAGGACACGAGGTCCACTTTATAAGCTACGCGCTTCCCTTCCGACTCCCCACCTTCCAGCAAAACCTTTTCTTTCATCAGGTAGAGACAATGTCCTACCCACTCTTCGAACATTCGCCTTACACCATCACCCTGGCGGCCAAGATGGTGGACGTCACGCAGGAAGAAGGGTTGGATCTGCTCCACGTCCACTACGCGATCCCACACGCGGTCTCGGCCTTCCTGGCCCGGGAGGCACTCGAGGGTCGAGTGAAGGTGCTCACCACCCTGCATGGGACCGACATCACCCTCGTCGGAACCGACCCATCCCTCCATTCCATCACCCGACTCGCCATCGACATGAGCGACCAGGTCACCGCTGTTTCTTCTTACCTGGAACAGAGGACCCGCGAGACCTTCCAGCCCAACCGGCCCATCCGGGTCATCCCGAACTTTCTGGACAGCTCCAGGTTTCGTCCGGGGAGGGAGGAGGAGGCCCGTCGTCGCTTCGTTCGCCCCGGCGAGCGGGTTCTGCTGCATCTCAGCAATTTCCGGCCGGTGAAGCGAGTCACCGATGTGATCCGGATCTTCGCTAAGGTTCGGAAAGAGATTCGGGGAAAGCTCCTCATGGTGGGGGATGGCCTCGAACGGCCCACCGCCCAGCACCTCGTCCGAGAGTTGAATATCGAGAAAAATGTGCTCTTCCTGAGCCGCCAAGAGGACATTTCGGGCCTGATGAAGATCGCGGATCTTTTTCTACTCCCGAGCGAACTGGAGTCCTTCGGGTTGGCAGCCTTGGAGGCCATGAGCTGTGGGGTTCCGGTGATCGCCAGCCGGGTGGGTGGCCTGCCGGAGGTAGTCGAGGA
>JBFHXD010000013.1:0-29482 GCA_041599135.1 Methylomirabilales bacterium (SeqCode)
ACGAATATCTCTGCTTCCGCGCTTTCGGACTTTGCCCGTGACACGGACGTCAGGGTCTCGGTCAAGAACAGGGTGATTCGTGGCCTTGTGGGTAACTATGAATCGTTAAAGGCAGGAGAGATTGGAGCGATCCTTGGCAGTGCCGGTTATTTGGAGATCTTCTCCAACCGCGGCAGTGCGGCGCGCATCCTCAAGGCCAATCGGGGCACAGGAGTGCGCGTGGAAAGGGGGAGAAAATCGATGCGGAGAGTCTAACCCCAGTTCCCCCCAGCTGTCTTCAAAGGTGCAAGTGGCCAATCCTACCGTATCTACTTGATTCCGTTACATTCTCCCCCTCCTGAGCTTACCCGTATGGCATAGTTTGTGCAAGCGTAGGCCGTGGAAGTATACCCAGTAACGCAAATGCCGTAATCGATTCCGCCTGAACGGTGGGGAGACTCGTGAGGGACTTCAGAACGATCGCTCTGGTGCTTTTTCTCCTTCTGATGATGCCGGGCTGGGGAGGCGCAGCAGGTCTCGATGAAGTGCGAGAAGCCACAGCGCTCTGGACCCGCGTCTTCGGAAGGCTTCCAGCTCTTGAACAATTCATTCGAGATGGCAAGCCGGTACAGGCGTCGGATCTCGAAGTCCTTGAAGCCGGCCTTGAATCGGTAAGCCAGGAGGAGCCCTCAAATCCCTTTGTCCCCCTGGCCAGAGGGGTGTTCATAGCCTTGAAGGGAGGAGCTTTTGAAGGGGCAGCAGCGGAGGCCTCTGCCAAGGCGGGAGACCGGGTGGCGCTGCGATGGTTGTTGTACCGAACGTACCTCCGTCTAGGAGAGGGGGAGGCGGCACATCACGAGGTCCGCCAAATCCGAGGAATTCGAGACCGGTCTGGACTTGACCGCATTACGTTTATCGCATGGAATCTGGTTCGCCTGGCGGAAGAGCGCGCTGCGCGGGGGGATCGTCAAGGGGCAGAAGAAGCATTGATGATGGCTGAGGATTTTGCTCCTGGAGACCCTCGGGTTCTTTTTGCGAGGGCCCGAATCTTCATGCGTCGGGGTTCGCCAGGAGCGTTTCTCTCCCTGATCAAAGGATGGGGGGTTAGTCTGACGTCGCCGATTTACGGTCCGAGCCGTTGGACCAATATTCTTGCTTCCCTTCTTCTGGCGATTCCCGTGGGGCTCCTGTTTGTGGGACTCCTACTTATTCTACGCGTGACTCCCCTGTTCCAGCACGACCTTGCAGAATGGATGCGACGAAAATACTCGCCCGCCGTAGAAGTGGTGCTCCCCATCGTTTTCTATCTCCTTCCCATCATCTTTGGTTTAGGCCTTCTCCCGGCCGTGCTGCTCTGTCTGTTACCGCTCGGGATCTACATGACGGGTCGCGAGCGTCTGCTCATGGGGGCGTTGATCCTTTCACTTTTGATCCTTCCGACAGGATACAAGCTCCTCTCGACCGTCCTCACCAGCACGTCTTCTTCTCGATTTGAAGCCCTCCTGCAAGTAGAGGAGGGAAATCGGGGAGTCGGAACCGAGGCGGGGCTCCGTCGGTGGGCAGAAGAGGCGCCTCACGACCCCTTACCGCTGTTTTACCTGGGGCGGCTGTATCGGGCTCAAGGAAAGCTAAAACGCGCGGACCAAAGTTACGCCGAGGCGCAGGCCTTGGTGCCACATGAAGCGGCAATCTGGAACAACCGAGGAAACCTGGCTTTCCTGATCGGGGACCTGCCCCGAGCACAATCAGCGTATCAAAAAGCGATTGGCTTAGATCCTCGCCTCCCCCAGCCACACTTCAACCTGAGCCATATACTGACAGAACACCTCCTGTTGGAGGAGGCACAACAGGAGTATGCCCAGGCTATGGGTGAGATGCCGAGTCTTGGGTATCGGCTACAACAGGCTGAGGCGGATGGGAGAAAATCGGTCGCCATCGACGCGCCGCTATCGCTAAAGCAAATCTGGCGCAAGGTCCTCTTCCTCGATAGCCCGCCCGCAAAGATGGCAGACTTCCTTTGGGGGGGGAGGTTTCTGGGGGTGTCTTTGTCCATGCTGCCCTGGGTTGCAACGGGATATCTCTTGGCGTTCGGAATGATCTTCTACCTCCGGAAGCAACGGAGGTTTGCCCGGGCGTGTCAGGAGTGCGGAAAGTCCTTTTGTCCTCGCTGTCAGCGGGTACTGGGTGAGGTCCGGCTGTGCACGCGGTGTGCGATCATTGAGAGGGCGCGGGCGGGCGGATTACCTCGTGGGGTCAAAAACATTCCCGCTGAGCTTCCCTATCGGGAGCCGAGATGGCTCGGGCCAACTCTTGCGCTTATCCCAGGCATGGAGGGGATGTACCGCGGGAAGACTCTGTGGGGGTTTCTGCTGCTCCTGGCCACTGTCGTGGTCATCTCTCCGATGCTCGGATATGTTCTGGCCCCAGCGGCCTATCTCACCGGAGATCCTTTGCCCTACACCGTTCCCGCGAGCCTCTTGATCTTACTTTGCCTCTATCTTTTGGCTGCTGCAACATATACCGGTAACCGCCGGAATCGGTCGAGGAACGTACGATGGCGTTAGAAGGTACCCTTCAAGACTTTGCCCTGGTTGATATCCTGCAGCTCGTCGGAATGCAGCGAAAAACCGGGACGCTCACCCTTGCTCGAAAGGAGGAGACCATCACCGTCCTGATACAGGATGGAATGGTGATCTGGGCCTCGCCCGGCGACGCGATCTTCGACGAAACCTTGGGCCGGATTCTGGTTCGTCGAGGGAGGATCAACCCCCAGAAGTGGGAGGAGGTGCGACAGTCTCAGGTTCGCTCGGGACAACGTCTCATCCCGCTCCTCTCTTCGGGGCAATGGATTTCCCCCAAGGATCTGGAATCCGTAATGCAGCGCCAGGTCCTTGAGACCCTCTACCGGACGCTCCGCTGGCGAGAAGGGAAGTACACGTTTGTCGCCCAACCGCAGGTGGACACGAGTCGCGGTCAGATTTCTCCTGTGGGTACGGAGACCATTCTCCTCGAAGCAGTCCGTCAGATCGATGAATGGCCGCTGGTCGAGCAACGTCTTCCATCGCCCGATCTCGTGGTTCAGCGAAAGGGACGTTTGGTTGATCGTGAGAAGGTGCCGGCGGAGTCGCTTGAAGTTCTTGAGCTAGTGGATGGGACACGAACCGCCCGGGAGGTCGCAGAACTCTGCGATTTCGGTGAGTTTGACACGTATAAGAGCATCACCGACCTGGTCGCAGAGGGCGTCCTGGAGCTCGAGCGGCGTACCGAGAAGGACGGAGGGGTTCGCGCCCCTCGGGTGCGGGTACGAATTCCCCGGCAACTTCCGTCTTGGCTGTCTGCGGCCACGCTCGGAGCAGTCACCGCAGCCGCCCTCCTGTTTCAGTTCTCCTTGGGATACGATCCCTTCTATCTTCGTGCTTCGCAGAGGTTCTCAGCCGACAGCGCAGTGCAGGCCTGGAGGCTGAACGTTGCCAGATCGGAGCTTCCACAGGCTTTGGACCTGTACCTCCTGCTTCATGGGGGATACCCGAATGATTTGACCCGGCTGCAGTCCGAAGGGTTATTTTCCGGTGAGCTTCGCGATCCCTGGGGACGGCCCTGGGTCTATCAGCCGCAGGAATCGACCTACCAGTTGGTGAGCCCCGGCCCCGACGGCCGAATCGGAACCGCCGACGATATCTACATCTCTCCATCCTAAGCCCTCTGATTGACACTCCCTCTGTCGTGTGTTAGCGTGAGGAAGCTTCAAAGAGTTTACCTGGGAGAGGTATGTCGTGCAACATAGCTGGACGAAGGGTCCTGCCGGGGCACCGCGCGGGAAAAGCGTAGTCTGCCTAGCCGTCCTGGTTGTTTTCCTGGTTTCATCCTCCCTCGCTGCCAAAGAAAAATCCCGAGCCCTCGTAGAGCAAATGCAGCAGGTGTTCGTGGGGGTGGCGGAGCGTCTCAAACCTTCAGTGGTGAACATCAATACCACGCAAAAGATTCAAACCAGCCGCCGCCGTCTCGACCCGTTCTCCCGCGGCCCCTTCCGGGAGTTCTTTGGAGAAGAGTTCTTTGAACGATTTTTCAATCTCCCTCGGGAATTTGAACGCCGGAGTTTGGGATCGGGCGTCATCGTGGATGCCAAGGGGTTGATCCTGACCAACAACCATGTGGTGGAGCAGGCGGACGAGATCCGCGTGACGCTGGTGGACGAGCGGACGTTTGAGGCCAAGGTGATTGGGACTGATTCCAAGACCGACCTTGCTGTGATCCAGATTGAGGGAGCCAAGGATCTTCAACCCGCCGTGCTTGGAGACTCCGATAAGATACGGACCGGTGAATTTGTGATTGCTGTCGGCCATCCCTTTGGGTTGAGCTATTCGGTCACCGTGGGCGTCGTCAGCGCCACCCACCGTGCCGGCATGGGGATTACGACCTTTGAGGATTTCATCCAGACCGATGCGTCCATCAATTTCGGCAATAGCGGCGGCCCCCTGCTGAACATCGACGGGAAAGTGATCGGGATTAACACTGCTATCGTGGCCAGGGGTCAGGGGATTGGCTTTGCGATCCCCATCAACCTGGCCAAGGAGATCGTGGATCAACTGATTAAGACAGGCCGGGTTACCCGAGGGTGGCTTGGGGTCGTAATCCAGCCCCTCACTGAGGAGCTTGCCCAGCAGTTCGGGGTCGAGGCAGGAGCGGGTGTCCTGATCGCCGATGTCGTGGAAGGGGGACCTGCGGATAAAGCCGGCCTGAAAACCGGCGATGTTGTTGAAGTGTTTGCAGGAAAACCAGTCACCGATGTCCGCCAGCTTCAGCGGTTGGTGGCTGGGGTTAGACCGGGAAAGAAAGTCTCGATAAAAGTGAAGCGACAGAAGGAAGATCTTGCGCTCACGGTGACCGTAGAAGAGATGCCGAGTGAAGAGATCGTAACTGGTATCCCTGAATCCTTAGAGCGATACGGTTTTGCAGTGCAGGATCTGACCCCTGAATTACGAGAACAATTTCAAGTGGAAGAGGGTGGGGTATTGGTCTCCTCGGTGGAGCCGGGAAGTCCCGCCTTCCGACGTGGGTTGCGGCCGGGGGATGTCATCCTTGAGGTCAATCGTCAGCCGGTCCAGAGTCGCCGAGATCTGCTGGAGATTTTGCAAGCGTCTCGCCCTGATACTGACTTGCTACTATTGGCTCAGCGCGGGAAGGGCACTCGCTTTATTGTTGTGCCTCCGGTGAAGGGTTAAGCCACCTCATGACAGGTTCCGAGTATGGCGCGAAGGACACCCCAGTTCTACGAAGAGATTACCGACGAGGCCCTTTCTGCCTATCTCCGGCGCATCGTTAAGATCCCACTCCTCAGCAAGTCCGAAGAACTCCGCCTCGCCAAGCAAATCCATAAAGGGGATGAAAAAGCCCTCAAGAAGCTTGTAGAATCGAACCTCCGCTTTGTGGTGAAAGTGGCGTTACAGTACCAGGGGTATGGTCTCTCCCTTTTAGATCTGATCAACGAGGGGAACCTGGGGCTTTTGGAGGCCGCGCGCCGCTTTTCTCCGAACTACAATGTTAAATTTATCACCTACGCGGTCTGGTGGATTCGTCAAGCGATTATGCAGGCCTTGGCTCGCGCGAGCGGAGCATTGCGCTTTCCTGTGCGGAAGATCCGTCTCGCCAGCAAGCTGAGGAGCCGACGGGCTGAGATGCTGCAGCAAGAAGGCAGGGAGCCGACGGAAGAGGAGTTGGCAAGGGATCTGAAACTCACCCACGCCGAGGTCGAAGCGTTGCTTCAGACTAACAGACCTCAGACGTCACTGGAAGACATTCAGAGGCGAGAGGAGGGGCGAGAACTGATTGCTCCTGGAACAGAGAGGGTCGCTCCCGCCGACGATGAACTGGTTCGCAAATCCTTCGAGGAAGAGGTCGATCGCCTCCTCACGGTATTGACGCCTCGGGAGCGCGCCATAATTGAGATGCGCTACGGTCTCGGTAAGGAAGAGCCGATGACGCTCGAGGAGGTCGGGAGGCGATTTAGACTGTCCAGAGAGCGCATCCGGCAGGTGGAGGAGAAGGCCAAAAAGAAGCTCTTGGCCATGGCGAGGGCTCGACATCTCCAGGACTATCTGAACTGAGGAGGACAGGTGACCATCTCGACTGGTGTTGTGCTCATTGCACTCACAGTGGCGGCGGCCTTCATGGCATGGGTGCTGTGGCGTACGGTGTGGCGCCTCAAGGAGCTTGAGGCTGTCAAGGGGCAGCCCGATCAGGCCCTGCTCCTGCTCCAAAGCGAAATTCAGGTATCGCGGGGAGAGGCGCGACAGATGCAGACCGAGACCCTGTCGGTGGTCAGGCAGGAGCTTCATCAATTTAGGGCAGAGATTACCGGCCAGATGGGAAACATGGGGACTGGAGTACAAGACCAGCTTCGGTATGTGAGCCAAGTTGTGGGTACGGTGCAGGGCGGGCTCGGAAGGCTCGGGGAGGCTACGCAACGGGTGTTTGACATCGCCAAGGACATCGCTGGGCTTGAACAGATCCTCAAATCACCCAAAGTACGGGGTGGACTTGGCGAGATTTTTCTCGAGAACTTGCTGGCTCAGATGCTGCCGCGGGATCACTATGTACTCCAGCACGGATTCTCGACGGGAGACCGGGTCGACGCGGTCGTGAAGATTGGTGACCGGCTCGTGCCCGTGGATGCCAAGTTCCCTCTTGAGAACTTCCGGCGGATGCTTGAAGAACCTGAGGAGGAGAAGCGCCGACACCTGCGACGGGCCTTCGTCCGTGATGTGAGGGCCAGGGCGGATGAGATTGCCAAGAAGTATATCCTGCCCGACGAGGGGACCTTCGATTTCGCCCTCATGTACATCCCCGCGGAAAACGTCTATTACGAGATCATTATCAAGGACGAGGCCGTAGAGGAAGAGTCCGTGGCGGCTTACGCCATCGGTAGTCGCGTCATTCCCGTTTCACCCAACAGCTTCTATGCCTACCTACGAGTCATCGTGCTGGGGCTTCGGGGCCTTCATATCGAGCGCGACGCTCGGGAAATCCAGGCGCGCCTAATGCGACTACATGGAGACCTTGAGAAGTTTCGCGAGGCCTTTGAGCTCCTCGGCAAGCACCTGACGAATGCCCGAGCCAGGTACGAGGAGGCTTCCGTCGCGCTGAATCGAGTCGAGGCAAAGCTGGAAGGGATCGAAGGAAAGGGCGAGCAGCCGGCCCTCCCAGGAACTGTATAGCGCACCGCGTCTCGATCGTGTGCTGTAAGCATCGTCCTCTTTTCCCCTGAGGGAGTGCTCCCAAGCTTTTCTACCCCGATAAAGCATTCTCTTTCACACCTTACTCCTCCCTTCGAAGTGTCCATCTGGTTCTTGCTTGCCCATGCGATAGTCTGTGGATGAGTTCTGGATTTCTCATCACGGCCTTGGTTGACTTCGCTAGAGGGCTCTGATAGCATTCGCCAGGATTCAATGCTGAGGTGTGTACCGTGACCCTACTAGATCTTCTGCGGAGATCCACAGAAAAATTTGCGACACGGACCGCTCTGCTGGCTGACGATCAATCAGTCACCTACGGTGAGCTCTGGGAGTCTGTGGGACAATTAGGTACGACGTTGCGCCATTTAGGAGTCAAACCGGGAGAACGGATCGGTATCATGCTGCCCAATATCCCGGCATTCGTTCAGGCCTACTTCGGCATTCTGGCGGCTGGCGCGACCGTTGTTCCCTTCAATATCCTGTACAAACCGGAGGAGCTCCACTTTCTAATTGAAGATGCGGCGATTCAACGGGTCCTCACCAGTCGAGTCTTTCAGGCCAACCTTCGGGAAGCCGCCCAACGGCTCCCATATCCTCTGCAGGTTATTCCTATGGACGTGCCGGAAATGGGGATCCTTGACGCTGTATCACAGACGCCGACAGGGAATCCGCCGAAGATAAATCCAGGGGACGTGGCTGTCTGCCTGTACACGTCCGGGACCACGGGCCGACCCAGAGGAGCCCTCCTCACCCATAAGAACCTCATGAGTAACATTGCTTCCTTCCACCAGATCGCTCCGTGCGACGAGCGGGATATTTTTCTGTGCGTACTTCCTCTGTTTCACTCCTTCGCCGCCACCGTCCTCATGCTGTTTCCATTGAGTCTTGGGGCGGGCGTTGTCTTGGAGTCCCGATTTGTTCCTGAGCAAACTTTGCGGAGCATGGCGACGAAGAAGGCTACGATCCTCTGTGCTGTACCCTCCATGTATGCCGTCTGGTGTCAGCTATCGCCCTTTGAGTTGGATCTCTCTTCGGTCCGCCTCGGCATCTCAGGTGGCGCGCCGCTGCCCATCGAAGTGCTTCACCGGTTTGAAGCGCGATACGGGATCTCGATTTACGAAGGTTACGGGCTCACCGAGGCTGCTCCGGTTCTAACCGAGAATCCGCTTTTCGGACCGAGAAAGGTGGGTTCCGTTGGAAAGCCTCTTCCCGAGGTTGAATTGCGCGTGGTGGATGCGGCGGGAAGGGACGTGTTGCCGGGAGAGGTGGGAGAGATCGTGGCGCGAGGGCCCAACATCATGTTGGGCTACCTCAATCAGCCTGAGGTCACTGCAGAGGTCTTGCGAGATGGATGGCTTTACACCGGAGATATGGGTCGGCGAGACACAGACGGATATTTTTATATCGTGGATCGCAAAAAGGATCTGATTATTGTGGGAGGGCTGAACGTCTATCCTCGGGAGGTTGAGGAGGTATTGGTGACCCATCCCGCGGTGGCAGAGGTGGCAGTGGTGGGTGTCCCCGATCCAACGCGCGGAGAAGCTCCAAAAGCTTACGTGGTCGTGGGACCGGGGGCAACCATCTCAAAGCGGGAGCTGCTGCGGTTTGTCCGCAGCCGCCTCGCCTCGTTTAAGGTTCCGCGGGATGTCGAGTTTTGCCAAAGCCTCCCTCGGACTTTTTCTGGAAAGGTCCTGCGCCAGGAGCTTCGCCCGCCCGCTCGGGCATAATTGACTTTGACACTGAGAGGGGAAGAGGGAGATGGGGGAGCGGGTGAGTGTCAAGGATCTCAAGCTGAACGACACCGTGACCTCCTTCTTCCTGGTACGAAATCCTCAACACCGCCTTCGGAAGACGGGCGATGCTTTTTTAACCCTCCTCGTCGCGGATCAGACTGGTGAGCTCCCAGCCGTGATGTGGGAAGACCTGGAGGGAGTCGGAGAGCGGATCCGAGAGGGGGATCTCGTAAAGGTACAAGGTGTGGTGGGAAGCTATCAAGGCGAGATGCAACTTACCATCCACCGGCTCCGCCTAGCGCGAGACGGGGAGGCTGCCCTGGAGGATTTTCTGCCAGCCACCGAAGCCGATGTGACCGTGTTGTTGGCCTTTCTGCAGGAGACGATTTCTACTTTCACGGACGAACCCCTCAAACAGCTCCTTTATCGCGTTCTTGAAGGGGAGGATTTTCGCCAAGCGTTCGCCGCGGCCCCTGCCGCGAAAGGACTCCACCATGCGTACCTGGGTGGTCTGTTAGAACATACCGTGTCTGTCGTGAAGCTGTGCGAGACCATCGCCTCTCACTACGGGGAGGTTGTGGATCGAGATCTCCTTGTGGCGAGTGCGCTCCTTCACGATGTGGGGAAGATCTTTGAGCTCACGTGGGAACGGGGGTTTGATTACTCCGATGAAGGCCGACTGCTCGGCCACATCACGCAGGGAGTGTTGTTTGTGGAGGAACAGATTCGACAGATCCCCGACTTCCCGTCTCGCGTGCGGATGGAACTGCTCCACAACATCCTGAGCCACCACGGACAGTATGAGTGGGGATCCCCGCGGCGGCCAAAGACGTTGGAGGCCCTGATTCTTCACGCGGTGGAGAACTTGGACGGCAAAGTGAATCTCTTCTTGAAACTGGTCAAACAGCACCCCGACCCCCACCGCGAGGGGTGGACGATCTTTCACCGGAGCTTCGAGCGCCCCCTCTTTTTTGGGGGGGCAGAGCCATCCCGGGAAGTGTTGGGCCTAGCGAACGAGGAGTCATAGTGCCGGGTGTGTGGGTGAAGCATTTATGCCGGTTTCCGCGGCGATGCTGGGCTTTTGGACCCTGCCTGATTTCCCCTCCTGACAGAGGGCTTGCCTTCTTTCTCGAAAGTTTGCCACCTCCATTTAAGGAGGCTATCATCCGAGGAGGGGCATCTTGCGATTGTTCCAGGCTTTTAAAAAGATGTTGACAAAAAAATATCACTTGATGTATTTATTTCATCATGAGGGAAAAACAAGATGCTGGCCCAGCTTTTTTCGTCCGAAACGCGGGTAGGCTTGCTGGAGTTATTTTTGACCCATTCGGACCAGCGATTCTACGTGCGGGAGATTGCTCGCGAGCTTCACCGGGATATCTCAGGAATTAAGCGGGAGCTGGATAACTTGGAAAAGGCAGGTCTTCTAACGAGCACAAAGATCGGCAATCTTCGCTACTACACTGTCGAGAAATCCTTCCCGCTCTATCCAGAATTGAAGGCGATCATCGATAAGACCCGCGGAGTGCCTCAAGCAATTGGCGAGGCGCTGCGGGGAATCTCGGGAATCCGTGTCGCATTCATCTTTGGCAACCATGATGCCACTGAGGGAGAAGCCATTGATTTGTTAGTGGTAGGGCGTGCCCATATGGCTCGATTAAATCGGGTCGTGGCAGATCTGGAACTCCGACTCGGACGGAGCGTCAATTACCTGGTTTTTGACGAAGGCGAGTATCAGCGGCGAAAGGCAGAGGGAGACCCTTTCTTGCGCGAAGTGTTGCAAGGAAGGACAATTCCGCTGATTGGGACAGTGCATGATCTTTGAGCACTTGAAGGCGAAGGGACTTGTCGAGGAGGTGCCGCCCGACTTGCACCGGGCAAACCGTCTGATGGCAAGAGCGCACAAAGACCTCAAGACGGCCCAAGAAATGGTGGGCACTGATCCGGAATGGGCCTACCTGATTGTGGCTCACGCTATGCTCCGAGCAGCTCGCGCGCTTGCGTTGGCGGAAGGGCTCCGTCCCAGAGGGCGGGAGCAGGCACGGACACTGCTCCAGATGGCAGGTTCCCTCGTTGGTGAGGGTGAAGCTTCAATGGTGAACGACTTCGATCAAGTCCGCAAGAAGGGACAGCTTTTTCTGGAGTCGGCAGAGCGGCCGATTTCCCATTATGAGCTGGAGGCAACACTGAACGTCGCGGAGCACTTAGTGGGAATCGTGACCAAGCAGGTCTATGCAAAAGAACTGCAGATGCCCTTATTGTAGGGTTTGACCGATCCCCCGGCCAGGGTTACGGGGGAAGATCTGCGACGAAAGGGGGTGAGAAGGTGGCCAAGAGAAAAAAGAAAGCTGCAGCGAAGAAGGCAACCAAGAAGAAGACAACCAGAAAGAAAAAATAGGAGACGTAACCGGTTCAGGATCGTGGGTAGAAACCTGCGACGAAAGGGGGTGAGAGAGGGTGGCAAAGAGGAAAAAAAAGGCTACAACGAAGAAGGCAGCTCCCAAAAAGAAGAAGAAATAGGGATCGTGCCTCGCTGGGGGGAACGCCCCCCAGCTGCTTTCATAGTATAATTATCCGAGGCGAAGGAGGTTATATCATCACGGTGTTTCACCAGGCAAGCACGCGAGGGTGAGGGCGGTAACACTGTCGACCGCTTGACAATCGCACGCCCAGAGTTTTCCTTCCTCCCTCGGGGAGGATGCCATGCTTGTCTTCCCCGAGCGGCCATGGTATCTTCGTCTTGCAGGTAGCTTTTCTCTTTTTTCCCCGGTTGTCGATATGGAACCATTTGTCGGTCTTGACTACTACCACGTAGACGAGCTGTACACGGATGAAGAACGCTTGATCCGTAACACGGTCCGAGATTTCGTCGATGCGGAAGTCCTTCCGATCATCGAGACCCATCACCGGCAGGGGACGTTTCCAGTACAACTCATCCCGCATCTTGGTGAGCTCGGAGTTCTGGGAGCCAACCTCCAAGGGTACGGGTGTCCTGGAATTTCTGAAGTGGCATACGGGCTTATCATGCAGGAGCTCGAGCGGGGGGATAGCGGGCTTCGAAGCTTTGCTGCGGTCCAGGGGGCGTTAGTGATGTACCCAATCTACACCTTCGGGACCGAGACACAGAAGACGGAGTGGCTTCCTCGCCTTGGCAGGGGGGAGAGGGTCGGGTGCTTCGGCCTCACGGAACCGGATCATGGGTCCAATCCTGAAGGCATTGTGACCAAAGCCGTCCGATGGGGCGACGACTATATTCTCAATGGCACCAAGCTATGGATTACCAATGGCACGATAGCTGATGTCGCGGTAGTGTGGGCTCGGACTGACGAGGGGATTCGTGGGTTCCTGGTGGAAAAGGAGACACCAGGGTTTACGGCGCGGGAAATCCATGGGAAGTTCTCGCTCCGGGCCTCCGTGACCTCCGAGCTCATCTTCCAAGACTGTCGTATTGCGAAAAAGAATCTCCTGCCTGGAACTGAGCAAGGGTTAAAAGCGGCTTTGATGTGCCTGAACCAGGCAAGGTACGGCATCGCCTGGGGGGCGGTGGGGGCAGCCATGGCCTGCTACGACGTTGCTCTCAAGTATGCCAAGGCCCGGATCCAATTTGACCGGCCGATCGCGGGATTCCAGCTCGTGCAGCAGAAGCTGGTTTTTATGCTTACGGAAATCACCAAGGCGCAGTTGCTGTGTCTCCGTCTAGGTCAATTAAAGCAAGCGAAGCAAATCCATCACACCCAGATTTCTCTCGCCAAGATGAATAATGTGGAGAAGGCGCGGGAAATCGCTCGCCAGGCTAGGGAAATCCTGGGGGCCGCAGGCATTCTGGATGAGTACCCGGTCATTCGCCACATGCTGAACCTTGAGACCCTCTACACGTACGAGGGAACGCATGAGATTCACACCCTCGTCCTGGGTCGGGATATCACCGGGCTTAGCGCCTTCCTCTGATCACCTCCTCCGGTTACACTGCCCTCCTCACCGCTAGCTCCCTCTTCACTTGAGCGTAAGGATGTGCTATATTTGGACAAGTATGCGATTCTCGTCTGGTCACCTGGCACTGTTGATTGCCCTTGTGGGGATGCCTCTCCTTGGGGCTTTCCTCCCGGCACGGGCTGATGGGGGAGCCACTTCTGTGAATACCGGCCTGTCCAGCGGAGCGCCCGATGCGACGATCGAGCGGATTCGCATGACCGAAACGCGAGAGGGAGAGCGGCTGTGGGAGGTCGAGGCGGACAAGGGGGAAATCTTCGAGGATCGAGGAATAGCCATACTCACTCAGGTGGCTAAGCCGGTGCGGATCGTCATTCATAACGGGAAGGAATCTTTAACCACCCTTGCGGAAAAGGCAGTCGTGAATTTGACGACGAAAGACCTGCAGCTCTTCGGTCATGTCCGGTCGGAGTCGAGCGAGGGCATGCAGTTTTTTGGCGAACGTCTCTCCTGGTCTGCAAAAAAGCGGCAGATCAAGAGCAACGCTCCGGTAGTGATCAAGAAGCCGGGGTTAGAGATCCAGGGAAAGGGGATGGTGGCGGATACGACATTGGAGCGTATGACCATCCGCGAGGCGATTACCTTTCTGACCACACTGTCGGGGCAACAGGAGAAGAGTCGATGAATCGACTAGCGGGCTGGGGAGGCTGTGTCTTGTTACTGCTCCACAGCACACTTGCGCTGGCAGCGGAGCAGCCGTCCTTCAAAGGCAGACGGCTAGAGGGCCCCACGACCGTCACCGCTGATCGTCTAGAAGTCAGCCGCAAGGAGCGCCGAGCGACGTACACGGGAAACGTCGTTGCGAAGACGGCTGACCTGACCGTCACCGCCGATCGTATGGACGTCGACTTTGATGAGCAGATGGAAGCAGTCGAACGCATGGTGGCGATGGGTCATGTCCAGATTTCCCGAAGCGACGGAACTAAGGTTGCGTCGGATCGGGCGACCTATTACGTGCCCCAGGAGAAACTTGTGCTCGAAGGGCACCCCAAAGCCTGGCAGGAAGGAAACATGGTGAGCGGGACGCGAATTACCCTCTTTTTTAGAGAAGACCGACAGGTCGTCGAAAGCGATGAGGGTGAACGAGTCACCGCCATCATTTATCCCAAGGGGCAACGATTGCGGCGAGGTGAATCTGTTCAGTGAGCCAACAATCTTCCGTCAAGTCTGGGACTCAGGTTCCGGAGGATGGTCTTCGGGCGGAGAAATTGGTCAAGGCCTTCCGAGGACGACGGGTCGTCTCTGGGGTCAGTTTAACGATCCGACCGGGGGAGGTGGTTGGGCTTTTGGGACCAAACGGCGCGGGAAAGACCACCACCTTTTATATGATCCTTGGCCTTCTCAAGCCGGATGGTGGTCGCGTTTTACTACACGGCAAGGAGATTACCACCCTTCCTGTCTATCAGCGAGCCCAGCAGGGGATGGGATTTCTTCCACAGGAACCATCAGTCTTCCGACGGTTGACGGTTAGGGAGAATCTGATGGCAGTGCTCGAGATTCTTCCCTTAAGTGAGGCCGAGCGGATGAAGCGATTGGATGATCTGCTCCACGAGCTGAACATCGCCCACCTAGCCGAGGCGCCGGCCTACAGCCTTTCCGGGGGCGAACGACGGCGCACCGAAATCGCCCGGTCTCTGGCGACGTTCCCGGCGTTTATCCTCTTGGATGAGCCCTTTGCAGGCATTGATCCTATCGCTGTGTATGACATTCAGACGCTACTGATGCAACTGAGGAGCAGGGGGATTGGTCTCCTCGTGACCGATCACAATGTAAGGGAGACCTTGCAAATCGTTGACCGGGCATATATCATCCACAATGGAGAGGTTTTACTGTCGGGGACTGCTTCTGAGCTGGCCTCCGACCAGAAGGCACGGGAGATTTATCTCGGAGAGCGTTTTCGTTTATAAGGCAATGACCGATGATCGCGAACCATAAGGACCAGATGGTCCTTGTGGCGGTTACTCGGACGAAGTCCACAAAGGGTGAGTTAAACGGCCATGGCCTTGGAAGTACGGCTTAGCCTTCGTCAGACACAGCGGATGATCATGACCCAATCGCTGCAGCAGGCGATTGGGCTGCTGCAACTCTCCCGATTGGAGCTCCTCCAGGCGGTCCGGCAGGAACTGGAAGAGAATCCAATACTCGAGGAAGAACTTGTGGAGGATGCCCGGCTCTCCGCGGAGACACCGGCGGAAGCGGAGGATGACGCAGAGCGCAACGAGGATCGACTCTCCGATTTTGACTGGGAAAGCTATCTGGAGGATGCCTCAGACTACCGCCGGGAGTTTCCCCGAGAGGAGGTCGAGGGCTGGTCTTCCGAGGAACGTCTCACCCGTCCCCGCTCGTTATCAGACCACCTGCTCTTTCAGCTCCATCTGTCCACCTCAGATCGAGTCCTAATCCAATGTGGCACCGAAATCATAGGCAATCTTGACGAAAACGGATATCTGAATGTTCCCCTCGAGGAACTGAGGAGGGATAAGGCTGTAGATCTGGCCATTGTCGAAGAGGCCCTTCGGCTGGTTCAGGGCTTTGATCCTGTTGGGGTGGCGGCACGAGACCTCCGGGAGTGCCTCCTCCTTCAACTCGATAGTTTCAAGGATGGAGAACAGGTTACCCTGGCACAGACCCTGGTCGCCGATCACTTGGAGGACCTCGAAGGACGCCATCTGACGAGAATCGCGGAAAAACTCAAGTTCCCTATCAAGGCTGTGCAAGATGCCCTCCTTTTGATTTGTTCTCTGGAGCCGAAGCCGGGTCGTACTTTTAGCACGGAGGAACCCCGATACATCACTCCCGATGTCTATATCCTCAAGGTAGATGATCGCTTTGTGGTGGTTCTGAACGATGATGGGCTTCCTCGTCTCAGGATCAGCCCTTACTACCGCGGGCTGTTGAGCAAGGGACGCTCAAGTTCGAAGGAAACCCGAGACTACGTTGAGGGCAAGATGCGGTCAGCCCTGTGGCTTATCCGGTCAATTGAACAGCGTCAGCGCACCCTGTATAAGGTCACCGAGTCGATTGTGAAGTTTCAACGAGAATTCCTGGAAAGGGGGATTACCCACATGCGGCCGTTGACCCTCAAGGAGGTGGCCGAAGATATTAGTATGCATGAGTCCACGGTGAGCCGTGTCACGACCAACAAATATGTCCACACCCCCGAAGGTCTCTTTGAGCTCAAGTACTTTTTCCATCGAGGGGTCCAGGCGGTAGATGGTGAGGCAGTTTCCTCCCTCACGGTCAAGGAACTGGTGCGGAGGCTGCTGACCGGAGAAGACACCGGGAAGCCCCTCTCTGACCAGAAGATCGTCGAGATCTTGAGACAGCAAGGAATTGAGATCGCCCGCCGGACCGTCGCCAAATATCGGGGACAGCTCAAAATCCCCTCCTCCAGCCGGCGTCGGAGATACTAGTTTCCCTCTCGTGTCCATCCCGCGGTTTTTTTCCCCAGGAGGTTCGATACAGATGCAGATTTTTCTCACCGGACGCAACCTGGAAGTGACCGAGGCCTTGCGACGATATGCTGAAGAAAAGGTGGGACGGCTCCAGAAGTTTGTCGACAAGATCACCTCTGCTCACATTGTACTTTCGTTGCAAAAATACCGTCAGATTGCAGAGGTAACCCTCCGCGTGAGAGACCTTACCATTCGGGCCGAGGAAAGCACCGAGGATCTGTATTCGTCGATCGATCTCGTAATGGAAAAGCTGGAACGCCAGCTACAGAAATACAAGGGGAAGATTGTCAGTCATGCCAATCGGGGGAGGACTCAGGATCAGAATATGATGCCTTTGGTCGAGGACGAAGGGTCCCGGGTCGTGAAGACGAAACGCTTTTCTATCAAACCAATGTCGCTCGATGAAGCAATTCTGCAAATCGATCTCCTAGGTCACAACTTTTATGTCTTCCGCAACGCCCAAACCGACGAGGTCAATGTGCTGTACCGGCGCCATGAGGGTAATTATGGGCTGATCGAGCCAGAGACCTAACACCGTTCGCGGTTCAGCGGTTCCTATGGCTCATGGGCTTTCACATCACCCGTTTCCGCTAGTGAACTGCGGATTGTCAGTTGAGGATCGATGGAGTTCATTATTGTTACAGGGATGTCGGGTGCTGGCAAGAGCCAGGCGATCAAGACCCTGGAAGACTTGGGTGTTTTTTGTGTCGACAACCTCCCCGCTTCCCTGATCCCAACTGTCGCGGATCTGTGCGCCCACTCGGAGCGGCACATCAACCGGGTTGCCTTTGTTATCGACGTTCGGGAAGGAGCCTTCCTCGGCCCGCTTCAGGGGGTCTTGACAATTTTGCGGCAACATGGACATGCTGTCCGCGTCCTTTTCCTCGAAGCGACTGATCAGATCTTGCTCCGGCGGTTCAGCGAGAGCCGTAGACCCCATCCCCTCGCTCCGGCAGGCTCCATTCTCCAAGGGATCGGTCTCGAACGACAACGGATGGCCGAACACAAGGCCGAGGCCGATATGGTGCTCGACACCAGCGATCTCACGATTCATGAGCTCCGAAGACTCTTAGTCAGCGTGTTTGGCGAGGATCGACCGGGCACCAAGACGACAATCACCATTGTTTCTTTCGGATACCGACACGGTCTTCCGCCCGATGCCGATCTCATTTTCGACCTCCGCTGTCTCCCGAACCCGCACTTCCAGGAAGATTTGCGTCCCCTGAGTGGGCAAGATCCAGAGGTTGCGAAGTTTCTCCTGGACGATCCCAGTGCCCGAACCTATTTGGAGAAGCTCTGGAGCTTTCTGCGGTTTGCATTTCCCTACTACCTCCAAGAGGGAAGGGCCTATCTTACCATTGCCCTTGGCTGCACCGGGGGCCGGCACCGGTCGGTAGCCGCCGCCGAGTATCTGATTGGTCAGTTTCAGTTTGAGGGTCAAGAAGTGGCGGTTCGGCATCGGGACATCGATAAAGAGTAAGTTGATGTCCACCGGTTTGAGCGGTCTCGGGAGGGGGGGGCACCGAAGTGACTGGCGTTTGATTCTCGACCCACCGCACGATGGCCCAACCAACATGGCCATCGATGAGGTCCTCGCGCTCGGTTGCGCCCGAGGCTGGAGCCCTCCGAGTCTGCGTTTGTACCGCTGGGCCCTTCCAACCGTCTCTCTAGGTTACAACCAATCCATTCACAACGAAGTGGATCTTACCACTTGCGGACAGCGAGGCATTCCCCTGGTGCGGCGACCCACTGGGGGCTGGGCTCTCCTTCACGATCAGGAGCTGACCTACAGCCTGGCTCTTCCGACTTCAGCGGGAAGCCGAAGTGTACTCCAAGACTACCGCTGGATCAGCAACTGTCTCCTCCTCGCCTTGAGAAAATTAGGGGTCCTGGCGACCATGAGCCGGGGAGAGCGTACTAGGAGTCAAGCCGGGGGGGTTTGTTTTACATCCCCTTCACGCCATGAGCTCGCCGTTGACGGACGAAAGCTTGTTGGGTCAGCTCAACGGCGGTTCAACCATGCCTTTCTTCAGCAAGGGTCCCTCTTGATGGACATAGACTATCCCGCTTGGATCGCCCTCTTTCCACAGACCAAGGAGCTGGAAGCGAGAGCCACTGCCTTGCGTTTCGTCCTCACGATATCTCCTCCATGGGAGGAAGTAGCCCGAGCCATACGTGTCGGCTTCGAGGAGGGTGCTGGAGTTCACATGGATCTGGGTGAGCTCACACCCCGAGAGTGGAAGGCGGCTCGGGCGCTCGTACAGAAACGGTACCGAACCACTGATTGGACCTTTCGCCGATAAAATACAGCCTTCAGCTAGTCCCTCCCGGTACGCCTGGGAGCATGAGTGTACCTTGATGCACCTTGACAGATGAAGCAAAAATCTGGTATCCTAAAGCCGGCAATTGTATGATTTTTGAGGCTTAGAGCCACCTGAGCGAGACATTGTATGAAGAAAGACAAGCGAAAGGGCCTTGAAACCGCCCTGGCCTTCATCCAGCAGGGAAAACTCGATCGGGCCCTCGACGCGTACCAGACAATCTTAAAGGCCGACCCGAATGATTCCAACGTGCTGAATGCGCTGGGTGATCTCTGCGCGCGGATGGGAAATAAGGCCGAGGCTATTTCCTACTTCATGCGCCTCGGTGAGGTCTATAGGGATGATGGGCTCACTGTACGTGCCATCGCGGTCTACAAGAAAGTGCTCAAACTCGACCCCTCGCATACCGAGGCTTCGTTATCCTGCGCTGACCAGTACGCCGAGCAAGGGCTGATCGCAGAGGCCAAGCAGCAGTTCCAGGGGATTGCCGACCACTACCTCCGGAGAGGGAGCTTGTCCAAGACCCTGGAGATCTACGAAAAGATGATCCGGATTGACCCAGGGCATCGCCCAACCCTTTCAAGAGTTGCAGGGATCCTGACCAGACCCGGGGGGGTCGAGGAGGCCTTAGCCGGACTCAATGACCTGGGGGAACGCCTTGTGGGTTCCGGGCACGCCGAGGCCGCGCGAGAGCTGTATAAAATAGTGGTCGACCTTTTCAGGTCTAACGGACGGGAGGCCGAAGCGGCCCGCTGCCTTGAGGGGCTTAATGCTATCCGCACTGTCGGTGAGGAAACGATGACCGGCGCGGTCGCGACAGAAGCGTCGCCAGGCGAGGAAGTTCAGCTCGAGGAGGAGATGGTCGAGATCGGTGTCGCGGGCGGAGAGGTGGCGGAATTCGTTGAGGAGGCGCAGCTCGCATCCGTCCAAGTGGGCGCCTCCGAAGCATCGGAAAACGTGGCCTCGCTTTTAGAACAAGATAGTGATGCCGTTAACGTCGTCGGGTCCCAGACGCTAGCAGAGGAGCTCCAAGAAGCGGAGTTCTTCGTGCAGCAAGGAATGATGCAAGATGCGAAAGTCGCTTTCGAGCGAATCCTGAAACAACATCCAGACCATTCCGGTGCCAAACAGCAGCTAGCGGAGATCGAACGCGCGATTCGAGCGCCCGCACAGGAAAAACCACGTCGGCCGGCGAGAAGAGATACATTCTTTAAGGTCGCTGACACGAAGGCACCCCAGGACGGGTTCGTGGACCTGGCTGCTGAGCTGAACGAGGAACTCACCCGAGACGAAAGGGCTTCAACGGCGGATATTGAGCCGGAGGTGAAGGATCTCCTCTTTCAGTTCCAGGAAGGGGTCCGCGAACAGATAGAGGTAACTGATTACGAGACGCATTACCATCTCGCAATCGCCTACAAGGACTTGGGACTCTATGATGAAGCCATTGGCGAGCTGAGATTGGCATCCAGCGATGCTGCCTATCGGGTGCGGTGTGCAAGTCCCCTAGGCCTCTGCTACCTGGCCAAGGAAGAGCCAGAGCGTGCGGTGGAGGAACTGCTTAATGGACTTGATGCGACGCAGAACGGGACGGAGGAACGGTGGGGCATCCTCTACGATCTCGCGACGGCTTATGAGGCGGTGGGAGACACCCAACAGGCGCTCGAGGCCCTCCAAACCATCCAGGGCGACTCACCAAGGTTTCGGGACATTCGCACACGGGTCCGGGACCTGCGAGGCCGTCTTGGTGCCGGGGGGGGACCCTCTGGATGACAGTCCATCTCAAGACGGCCCTGCCGTATATGGAACTTCCCTGATCGGACACGGGGGTGGCGGCATGGAAAATGCCCCCGCTTGGAGAGTTCATCCACCCGGTAACATGATGCCAGGTGGCCTTCAGTGAATCTACCAAACACGCTCACCCTGGTTCGAATCTTCCTGGTTCCTTTCCTTGTGGTTTTTTTGATCGCCAACGCTGAACCCCGTAATTATCCGGCGGGGGCCATCTTTCTTGCGGCGGTGTTCACGGACTGGCTGGACGGTCGAATTGCCCGAAGCCGACGACAGGTCACAACACTGGGACAGCTCCTCGACCCCATCGCTGACAAATTGCTGATCGCCGCAGCACTTATCTCCTTGGTGGAAATTGCGCGGGTCCCGGCCTGGGTAGCGACAGTAATCGTTGGCCGGGATATCGCCATTACAGGGTTGAGGGGCATTGCTGCTTCGCAGGGAATTATCATTGCCGCTTCCCAATTGGGGAAGTACAAGATGGTAGCGGAGGTCGTCGCGGTGACCCTCCTGATTCTCGATCCGGGTACCTCCAGGTTTCCTGGTATCCCTATAAGCGTTGGAGGCTTTGCCGTAGGGGTTGCCGTCATCTTGAGCGTGGTTTCGGGGATCGACTACTTCGCTCGGTTCTGGCGACAGCTCGGTCTTGAGGGTACGGTTCGACCCAAAGGAGATTGAGTTGGCTTTGATCGTCCAGAAATACGGCGGGACCTCGGTAAGAGATATCGGACGGCTCCAGCAAGTTGCCAGACGCATCGTTGAGGTGCGACAGAGTGGAAATGAGGTGGTGGTGGTCGTTTCGGCAATGGCCGGAGAAACCGATCGCCTGTTACATCTCGCTCATCAGATCACGGATTCACCCAATACGCGGGAGCTGGATGTTATCCTCGCCACGGGGGAACAGGTCGCCATCGGTCTGCTCTCCTTGGCCATTCAGGCTCAGGGTGCAAAGGCCCGCTCCTTCACTGGAAAACAGGTGCGCATTCTCACGGATAACGTGCACACTAGGGCGCGGATCGTGAATATTGACGTCGAGAGGATCCGACATGCGCTCCGGGAGGGCGAGGTCGCCATCGTTGCGGGATTCCAGGGGGTGAATGCCGAGGAGGAAGTCACGACCCTTGGGCGGGGGGGTTCGGACCTCACCGCCGTGGCGTTGGCTGCTGCTTTGGACGCGGAAATCTGCGAGATCTATACCGACGTGGAAGGGGTGTATACCGCCGATCCCAGCATAGTCTCCACGGCGCGCAAGCTTTCCCGCATTACGTATGAGGAGATGATCGAGATCGCCAGCCTTGGGGCTAAGGTATTACAGGCACGCGCGGTCGAGTATGCCAAGAATTATAATGTCTCTATCCATGTACGATCGAGCTTCACAAAAAATGCCGGAACATTGGTGATCCAGGAGGATGAAGCAATGGAACGGGTCATGGTTTCTGGAATTGCGCATGACAAAAATGAGGCAAAGATTACCATTACCCGGGTGGTCGATCGTCCCGGGATCGCCGCCAAACTTTTTGGCAACGTGGCGGACGCGGGCGTCGTCGTGGACATGATCGTTCAAAACATTAGCCAGGATGGACACACCGATATTTCGTTTACTGTCCCGAGGGCTGATTTTCACAAGGCCAAGGAACTTGTCCATGGAGTGGCCAGGGAGATCGGGGCGGACCAGGTACTGGGGGATGATCGGATTGCCAAGGTCTCGATCGTCGGTTTGGGAATGCGGACCCACTCGGGCGTGGCAGCAAGGATGTTTGGCACCTTGGCGGCAGTAGGCGTCAATATTATGATGATCAGCACCTCGGAGATTAAGGTCTCCTGCGTGATACACGAACAGGACACCGAGCGGGCAGTCCAGGCCCTTCACGATGCGTTCCAGCTGGAGACCCAACCGGCGGAGGAATAATGAAACTTCGGATCTTCGCTCCCGCGGATGCGGCTTTTGCTGCGCTTCTCCTGCTGGTCCTCACACTCGGGGCCGTCTCAGGTCTTATAGCAACGAAGGAAGAACCAGGGTTCGCCGTTCGATCCCAGCAAGACGGTGGGGAGAGGCCGGTTACAAAGGGTTCCCGGTTGGCAAAGGATCTGCGTGTGAATCCCAATCGGGCGGACGCATCCCGCCTCGCTACCTTGCCGGGAATTGGTCCTGCCCTTGCCAACGCGATTGTCCAGTTTCGAACAATACATGGTCCGTTCCGGGACCTTTCGGATCTCAAGGGAGTTCCGGGAGTCGGACCGAACCGCTTAAAAAGGATGCTTCCGTATCTCACTTTGGAAAAGGAAGTGACATGGTCTACCAGATAAGGCTTCCAGTTTTTGAAGGACCTCTGGACCTCCTCCTGCACCTTATCAAAGTCGATCAGATCGACATCTATGATATCCCCATCGCTCGGATCACGGATGAGTATTTTCAGTATCTCCGTATGATGGAGGAGCTGGACCTGGAGGTAGCGGGCGAGTTCCTCGTTATGGCGGCGACGCTGGTCTACATTAAATCTCGGATGCTGTTACCGGCGGAGTCAACCGAGGAGGAGGGATTCGAAGAGGACCCACGGACCCCCCTGGTGGATATGCTGGTAGAGTATCAACGGTTCCGGGATGCCTCCGAAGAATTGGCCGTGTTTGAGGATCGGCAGCGGCAGTTCTTCTTGCGATCGGCTCCGCTTGACCTCCCGGCTACCGAAACACCGCTGGAATTCAACCTCGCAGATCTCCTCGACGCGTTTCGAGGCGTCTTGGCACGTGCGAAGGAGCAGCCCGTCCTGGAACTGACGGTCCGGCCCCTGACGACGGCTGAGCGAATGCTTGCAATCCTTGATCATTTGGCGGTGGAGGAATCGGTAACCTTAGAGAATCTGTTTCCTCCGGATGCAGACCGGGCATTAGTCGTGGTGACATTTCTTGCACTCCTGGAGCTGATGCGACAAGGGGCGGTGCGCGTACGACAGACCCTTCCCTTGGGGGAAATCTTAATCGCCCGGGCGGTACCATGAGCAGAGACCACCTTCCTGTTATCGAAGCGCTCCTCTTCGCCTCCCCGGATCCGCTTTCGCTTTCACAACTGCAGGAGTTGCTGGACGAAGGGGAGAGAGAAAATATCGTCCGGAGCCTGAATGATCTTAAACAGCTGTATGAAAATAGAAACTCCGGGTTAACAATCATCGAAGTCGCCGGGGGCTTTCGCTTGTCCACGCGTGCAGATCTCTACCCGTGGCTTACGCGGCTGGCAAAGGTGCGGCCAGGCAGGCTGTCCCGTCCAGCGTTAGAGACGATAGCCATTGTTGCCTACCGGCAACCGATTACCCGGGCAGAAATCGAAGCCATTCGGGGGGTGACGGTGGATGGCGTTCTGAGAACCCTGATCGAACGGGGGCTTATCCGAATCGTAGGGAGGAAGCGGGAGGTCGGGAGACCGCTCCTCTACGGGACGAGTCGAGCCTTCTTGGAGTACTTTGGCTTCCAGGATCTGAGCGAGCTTCCCTCGCTCCAGGAAATCGAGACCCTTGCACCTGCGCGAGAGAAGGCAGCAGAAACGATGAAGGAAACCTCTTAAGCCGTTTTGGAGGCCCTTGTGTAGTTCCTCAACCTCAAGGTATGCAGCTGAATGGGTAGGTAAAGGGATGGGAATCGAGGAATTCAGACGCCAGATCGATGCGATTGACAGCCAGATACTTGACCTCCTGAATCGGCGGGCCGAGATCGTGGTGCGGGTCGGCGAGGAAAAGGCCAAGGGGAATATGGCGTACCACTCCCCTGAGCGCGAGGAGGAGATCATCGATCGTCTGACGCGCGAGAACCGGGGCCCCTTCCCCGGTAGGGGGGTCAAGGCAGTCTACCGGGAGATCCTGTCAGCCTGTCTCTCGCTCGAGCAGCTCCTCAAGGTAGCCTACCTGGGTCCCCAAGCAACCTTTACGCATATGGCCTGCATGAACCGTTTCGGTCTACTGGCAGAATATGTACCCCTCCGAGGAATCGGAGAGGTCTTTAACGAAGTGGAGAAGGGAAAAACAGACTATGGAGTTGTTCCAGTCGAGAACTCTACCGAAGGAGTCGTAAGTCATACGCTTGATCTGTTTGTCGATTCCCATCTAAAGATTTGTGGTGAGATACTCATGGAGGTCTCCCATCACCTCCTCTCCAAGAGGGGTGAGAAAGGAGGAATCGTCAAGATTTACTCTCATCCCCACGCCATTGCCCAGTCCCGAAAATGGTTGGAAACGAACATGCCATCGGTGGCGCTCTTCGAGGTTGCGTCGACAGCCGTGGCGGCCGAGCTTGCCTCGCAGGATGAGGCGGCAGCAGCCATCGCGTCCGAGCTGGCTGGTCGCCTCTACGACCTTAAGGTGGTTGCGGCCCGGATTGAAGACAGCCCTTACAATTTTACGCGTTTCCTCGTCATCGGACAGCAACCGTGTCCCCCGACTGGCCATGATAAAACCTCAATCCTGTTCACCATCCGAGACCGGGTAGGGGCCCTGTACCGCATGTTGGAGCCGTTCGCTCAGAATCAGATCAACCTGACCAAGATCGAGTCACGGCCCTCACGGGTCCGGGTGTGGGAGTATATCTTCTATGTGGATTTCGAGGGGCATGTCGATGATGCCCAGGTACAGGCAGCCCTGGAGCGCCTCCGGGAGGAATGCCTTTTCCTGAAGGTCTTGGGTTCATACCCCAAAGAGCCGCTCCGCGCCAAGAGCTAAGAAGGCGCAGCGATGGGGGCCACTTCCTGAGGGAGCCTTGGAGCGAGGACAAAGACGAGTTGTGACTGAAGAGGCAAATGTGAATCGCAGGGTGAACAAGGTGCAGAAGCTCACTCGACCGCAGGTCTTGAATCTAGTGCCGTATAGTCCGGGACGACCGATTGAGGAGGTGCAGCAAGAGCTCGGCCTCGATGAGGTACTCAAGCTCGCCTCCAATGAAAACCCCCTAGGGCCTTCGCCGTTAGCTCTGCAAGCAATTGCTAAGGTCCTTCAGGGGCTTCATCGGTACCCCGATGGGGGTTGCCACCGCTTACGTGAGGCGCTCGGTCACCACCTCGGGGTTACACCGGAGCATCTCTGCGTGGGAAACGGGAGCAATGAACTGTTGGAGCTCGTCACGCGTGCCTTTGTCGGGCCTGAGGATGAGGCCGTGATGGGCCACCCCGCCTTCGTTGTATATCGGAGTGTCTGTCAGGCAGTGGGATGTCAAATTCGGGAAGTGCCACTCAAGGAGTTCACCCACGATCTGCGTGGAATGGTGCATGCGGTGACGGCACGAACCAAGCTGGTCTTCCTCGGAAACCCGAATAACCCCACCGGGACCTGTGTCACTCCGACGGACTTGGAGAAATTTCTACAGGAGCTTCCCGAGCATGTCATCCTCGTAGTGGACGAGGCATATCGGGAGTACCTTCCGCAGCATTTGCAACCGGATCTTCTGAGGCATATTCGGGAAGGACGTTACCTCCTCGCCCTGAGAACCTTTTCGAAGGCATACGGTCTTGCCGGACTTCGGATTGGGTACGGCATCGCCCCCCGCGAGATCATTGAGGTGCTGAACCGGGTGCGGCAGCCCTTCAACGTCAATGCGTTGGCCCAGAGAGGAGCATTGGCTGCCCTGGAGGATTCGGCCCATCTCGAAGCAACGCTTCGGATCACCGAGACAGGACGGCAAAACCTGCAGTCTCGTTTGGAAGAGTTGAAACTCTCATATGTCCCGACGGTTGCCAACTTCATTCTCGTGGACGTCCGCGTTGACGGAGCGGCGGTGGCTTCTGCGCTCCTCCAGAAGGGGGTCATCGTCCGATCGATGGAGGGATATGGTCTCCCCACGTATATCCGTGTGACGATCGGGACACCTCAAGAGAACGGTCGCGCGATTGAGGCAATGGCTACGGTTCTCACCGAGGCGGATGCGGGGGTGAAGTCCTCACCGGGTAAAAGGAGTGGATGATGATCATTGTGATGCGCTCTGCCGCGACGCAGGCGGACATTGACCAGGTGGTGGAGCGAATTAGCCAACACGGCCTGAAGCCTCATATCTCTCGGGGCGTTGAGCGGACCATTATCGGGGCCATCGGGGATGAACGAATTCTTCGTAATGTTCCCTTCGAGGCTCTACCGGGAGTTGAGGAAGTTCTCCCCATTCTGAAACCCTTCAAACTTGCGAGCCGGGATTTCAAAACCGATCCAAGCGTGGTAGAGGTCAACGGTGTCGCCGTAGGAGGAAAGCGATTGGCCGTAATTGCAGGCCCCTGCTCGGTGGAAGGGCGACAGATGCTGTTAGACACAGCCCAGAAGATCAAGGAGGCGGGGGCCTCGATACTCAGGGGAGGGGCGTTTAAACCCCGGACCTCTCCTTATTCGTTTCAAGGACTGGGAGAGGAGGGGCTGAGGTATTTAGCCGAGGTTCGCGAGATCACCGGACTGCCGGTGGTGACCGAACTCATGGACCCTCGGGATGCCGACCTGGTTATGAAGTATGCCGACATGGTACAGATCGGGGCCAGAAACATGCAAAACTTCCGCCTCCTCAAGGAGGTGGGCGTTCACCACAAGCCAGTGCTCCTCAAACGGGGAATGAGTTCCACCATCAAGGAGCTCCTCATGTCCGCCGAATATATTATGTCCGAGGGGAATTACAATATTATCCTTTGCGAGCGGGGTATCCGAACCTTCGAGGATTACACGCGAAACACTCTAGACCTTTCGGCGGTTCCGTCCCTCAAGCAACTCTCCCACCTCCCGGTGATCGTTGATCCGAGTCACGGGGCTGGCAAATGGGACCTCGTGCCTTCTTTAGCACTTGCGGCTGTGGCCGTAGGGGCAGACGGCCTCATGGTAGAGGTCCATCCCCAACCAGAGGTGGCATTGTCCGACGGACCCCAGGCCCTTATTCCAGACCGGTTCACCACACTTATGGACCGGATCCGAGCCTTGGCCCCCATCGTGGGCCGAGTCCTGTAACCTTTTCCGTTGCCCGACATCCGATGATGCCTTGCGAGGAGTCAATCCCGGGAAGGTCGTTGGTCATCGGACAGGGGCGTCGGGCAAGGCATAGCTGGAGAGCGCAGAGAATCCCGGGGGATATGTCCGATCAGGAGCACAAACCACTGTTTGAGCGGATGGCAGTAATAGGCGTCGGGCTCATCGGTGGCAGTCTCGCCCGCGCTTGCCGGGACGGCGTTGCTGGCCGTGTGATAGGCCTGGATGTCAATCAGAGCCACTTGACACAGGCGGTTGCTCTGGGCCTGGTGGATCGGGCTGATGACCTGCCGGCGGGGGTAGGGGGGGCCGATTTGGTTGTGGTGGCCGTTCCTGTTGGTGCCATCGCAGGGGTGGTTCGGAGTATTGCACCGCACCTGAAGGCGGGGTGCATCGTGACCGATGTGGGAAGTGTGAAAGGAGATCTCGTTGCAGAGGTAGAGGCAGAAATCCCTCCTGGGCGGAGCTACGTCCCGGGGCATCCCATCGCGGGAACCGAACGTTCTGGACCCGAAGCTGCGACGCCAGCCCTCTTTAAAGGTAGCCTGTGCGTTCTGACTCCAACCTCCCGCACCTCTGAGGAGGCACTAGGCACGGTGACTCGTCTGTGGGAGATGATAGGGTCTCGGGTGGTGCTCATGGATCCTTTTCACCACGATCAAATCTTTGCCTTAGTCAGTCATCTGCCCCATGTGGTGGCGTATGCCCTCATGAGTACTCTCCCCACGTTTGCCGAGGGCGGAGAGGAGTTAGTGCGTTTCAGCGCTGGTGGACTTCGCGACTTCACCCGAATTGCGGCGTCTGACCCGGTCATGTGGCGAGATATCCTTATCAGGAATCGTAGCGAGGTACTTGAATCCATTGCAATGTTTCGTAAGGCGCTTCAACGCCTTGAGGAGTTGATCAGGGCGCAGGACGAGCCCCGTCTGATGGAGGAGTTTCAACGCGCGAAGGAGGTTCGCGAGCAATTTCGATGAGACCGGCGTCTAATGTAAGGCGAGAGGTGGCACTTCTTGTTGGGCTCAAGAGGCCTGACCAGTCGCGCTGGGAAGTTGAAGAATCCCTAGACGAACTTTCCCAACTGACTGTCTCAGCAGGAGCGGACTCTGCCTACCGTGTCCTCCAAGAGCGTTCCGCACCAGATCCGAAGACCCTGATCGGTCGAGGGAAGGCGGAGGAGATCCGCGAAATGTGCGAAGACGGAATCGACCTGGTCATCTTTGACGACGATCTGACCGGGTCCCAGCAGCGGAATCTCGAAGCGTCACTCAAGCGAAAAGTGATCGATCGAACCGGGCTCATCTTGGACATTTTTGCCCAACGAGCTCGATCAAGAGAAGGGAAGCTCCAAGTCGAGCTGGCCCAGCTTAAGTATCTGCTCCCTCGGCTTACGGGGCACGGGGTCGACCTTTCCCGACTCGGAGGAGGGATTGGAACTCGCGGACCGGGAGAAACTCAACTCGAAGTAGACCGCCGGCGAATCCGGCGCCGCATGCTCAAGGTTGAGGGAGAATTGGAAAAGGTTCGTCGCCATCGCACTCTGCTACGCCGCCGTCGGCAGAAACAGGCCTTGGCAACTGCAGCCCTCGTGGGATACACAAACGCAGGGAAATCTTCGCTGGTGAATGCCCTGACCCATGCTGAGCTGCCGGTGGCCGACAAGCTCTTCGCCACCTTGGACCCGACCCTACGGAAAGTCGTTCTGCCCGGAGGGCGGACGATCCTCCTGTCTGATACCGTGGGATTTATCAAGAAGCTTCCCCATCAGCTGGTAGCGGCCTTCAAGGCCACGCTAGAGGAGGTACGGACGTCAGATCTCTTGCTCCACGTCATAGACATTTCCCACCCCAACTGGCAAAATCAGGAGCAGGCGGTGACCGCAGTGCTCGAAGAGCTTGGGGTGGCGGCAAAGCCGCTGATTTCCCTCTACAATAAGGTAGATAAGCTCCCGCATCCTGAGGCGATTGCCTTCCTGACGCGAAAGCCTCAGGCCGTGGTTACCTCAGCGTTGACGGG
>JBFHXD010000014.1:0-28660 GCA_041599135.1 Methylomirabilales bacterium (SeqCode)
CGTGACGGACTTCACCACCGTGAACATGGACTTTCTGCAGCACTACCGCCCGACGCAGAACGTCGTCCGCCGCCCGGTAGCGGGAGGGGGCCAGGGTTATGCCCTCACCGGACACCACGAGATCCTGTTTCCCCTCTTGGCCGCCGCCCTGATCGAGGCCTGGGAAGAGGCGGGGTAGTAGAGAGACGAGATGTTGCCGCGTTATGCGGGAAAACTGAAAGCCCTGGAAGAGCTGACGCGCATCACCCGGGATCTCCGCCGACAGGGAAAGCAGGTGGTCTTCACCAATGGATGCTTCGACCTGCTCCATCGGGGTCACGTGCGGTACCTGGATCAGGCCAAGACCTTGGGGGATGTCCTCATCGTTGCCATCAACAGTGACGCCTCGGTCCGTGCCCTCAAGGGACCGGACCGGCCAGTGATGTCCGAGCAGGAGCGAGCCGAGCTGGTCACCGCCTTGGCGGCGGTCGATTATGTGCTCGTGTTTGAGGACCGAGATCCCGAGAAGGTCATCCGCGCCCTCGAACCAGACATCCTGGTGAAGGGAGGAGATTGGCCGCCGGATCAAATCGTGGGGCGAGAGATCGTAGAGAGCCGCGGGGGGCAGGTCCGGACCCTCCCGTATGTGGAGGGGGCGTCGAGCAGTGAACTCCTCCGGCGCATCCGAGGAGGAGCGGGGTGATCGCCGGACGATTTGTCGATCTTCACAATCTCCACCTTCAGGAGGAGCTGCCGGATCTTTCAGCAGGCGGACGGCTCCGCCTTTTCGGGCTCTGGGGGGGTGCGCGGGCGCTGGTGCTAGGGGAAATTGCCCGGGCGCTCAAGTGCCCGCTGGTGGTGGTGACGGCGACCCTCAAAGAAGCCGAGGAGCTGACAGCCGATCTCCGTTTCTTCCTTGACCGAGACCGGGTGGAACTGTTTCCGGAGCCGGAAGGTCCTCCCTTTCAACCCATTTCACCATCGCGTGAGGTCCGCGCGGAGCGGATAAAACGGCTCCGCGAACTTCGGGACGAAGAGCTGTCGGCGCTTGTCCTGCCAGTTCACGCCCTGTTTCGTCGCCTTCTCCCCCCCGAAGAGTTGGATGCAGCCACCATGCATCTCTATCCCCATCGAATCGTGCCTCCTGAGCAGGTCATTGAACTTCTCGATGTGGGCGGCTATCGGGCCGTCCCTCAGGTGGAGCAAGCGGGGGACTACAGTCGCCGCGGGGGGATTTTGGACATTGGCCTTCCCCACCTGCCTCATCCGGTGCGCGTCGAGTTTTTTGGGGATGAGATTGAATCAATCCGGACTTTCGATGTGGGGACGCAACGCTCCCAGTCGAGTCCAGAACAGAATGGGGTGGTCATCCTTCCCCTCTCGGAGATCCTCCTGCGCCCGGAATCGCGAGAGCTCGCACGGCAACGCACGAAGGGCAAAGGTCCTTCTCTCCTTCGAGACGCGGTGGAGGCGGCCAGGTTCGGGCCGGGGCTCGAGCGATACCTTCCTTACTTTTATCGACGAACGGTGCCCCTGTGGGACTACGTGAGTCGGGAGGCCATTGTTGTCTGGGACGACCCAGACCAGGTGACAACCAAGGCCGAGGCGGTGGCCCGGCTCTTGGCAGAGGCATACCAGCGGCATCGGGTCGAAGGGCTTCCTTCGCTCGCCTCGACACACCTTCGGTGGGAGGAGATTCGACGCGGTCTCGCCTCACGATCCAGGATCGAGCTTGCGCCGTTTGCTCCCGCACCAGGACGGGAGGCCGCCGCGTATATGTATGAGACTCGACCCATTGCTTCGTACCAGGGGCGTTTCGCCCCGCTGGTGCGCGATCTCGAGCTTTGGCGTCGCGAGGGTCATGCCATCACGCTGGTGGCCAGGGGGGCGGCCCAGACCCGGCGCCTCTGGGAGGTGCTGCGCGAACACGACCTGGGTGCTAGCGTCAACGAGGGGCCTGCCCGTCCCGGATGGATCCATATCCTGGAAGGGGGACTGACCGCCGGGTTTCACTTTGCGCCGCTAAAACAGACGTACCTCACGGAAGCGGAAATCTTCGGCCCTCGGCGGGCTGTCTCGGTCCGCCGGCCCAAAATCCGTGAGGCCCGCCCGTTGGCTGCATTCGAGGATGTCAAGGCAGGGGACGTGGTGGTGCACGTGGACCATGGTATTGGGCGGTTTCATGGACTCCGGAAACTTACGGTGGGCGAAGCGGAGGGAGATTACTTGCTGCTGGAGTACGCGGGTGGCGATAAGCTCTACGTCCCGGTGGATAAGCTCCACTTCGTGCAGCGCTATGTAGGGGCCGATGCCCACACAAGCGGCCCAACCCTGGATCGGTTGGGATCCAGCTCGTGGGCGAGGGCAAAGGAGCGGATCCGGGCCTCCATCCGGGAAATGGCGCAAGAACTTGTGAAACTGTATGCGGCCCGACAAGTGGCCGAGGGACACAACTTCTCTCCGGACACCCCGTGGCAGCGTGAGTTTGAGGCGGCCTTTCCCTATGAGGAAACCGCCGATCAAGGCAGGGCCATCCAGGCCGTCAAAGCAGACATGAGCCGGCCTCAGCCCATGGACCGCCTGATCTGTGGGGATGTCGGCTATGGCAAAACCGAGGTTGCCATGCGGGCGGCGTTCAAAGCGGTCATGGACGGCAAGCAGGTCGCCGTCCTCGTCCCCACGACCGTATTGGCACTTCAGCACTTCCAATCATTCTCGGATCGCTTCGCCCCCTTTCCCATCGTGGTAGAGATGCTCTCGCGGTTCCGGACACGAGGGGAGCAGCAGAAGGTACTCCGCGGTCTGCGGGATGGGACGGTCGACATTGTCATCGGCACCCACCGGCTGCTGCAGAATGATGTCCGTTTCCGGGACCTAGGACTCCTCGTGGTAGACGAAGAGCAACGATTTGGCGTGGCGGCCAAGGAGCGGCTCAAGAAGCTCCGGACTGAGGTGGATGTTCTTACCTTAACGGCCACCCCCATCCCCCGAACCCTGCATATGACCATGTTGGGTGTCCGGGATGTCTCCACCATCGAGACCCCGCCCGAGGATCGGCTGAGCATTCGGACGTATGTCGCCCGCTTCGACCCTGACGTCATCCGGCAGGCGATTGAGGAGGAAATCGGCCGCGGAGGCCAGGTCTTTTTCGTCCACAACCGCGTTGAAACTATTCATGCGATGGCGCGTCGCCTGCATCGCTTGGTTCCCCACGTCAAGATCGCCGTGGCCCATGGGCAGATGTCGGAGGACGAGCTCGAACGCGTCATGTGCGATTTTTACGCCAGGCGGTATCAACTCCTCTGCTGTACGGCTATTATCGAGTCGGGACTCGATATCCCCACGGCGAATACCATCATTATTAATCGCGCAGACCGGTTTGGACTGGCCCAACTGTATCAACTGCGCGGTCGGGTTGGCCGGGATCGGTTTCGGGCGCACGCCTACCTCCTGATTCCTCGGGAGGAGGCCCTCACCGAGAGTGCCCGGAAGCGCTTGCAAGTCGTCGCCGAGCTGACCGAACTCGGTTCGGGCTTCAAAATCGCCTCCCGGGATTTGGAGATCCGCGGGGCGGGGAATCTCTTGGGGGTCGAGCAGCACGGGCACATCAATGCGGTGGGATTTGACCTCTACTGTCAGCTCATCGAAGAGACGGTCGCGGAACTCAAAGGGGCAGAGCGCGAAATCGTAGTCGATCCGGTGCTGCGCCTCGCCATTGAAGCGTTCATCCCCGAGGCGTATGTTTCGGACGCCACGGTCCGCCTCACACTCTACAGGCGACTCTCAGCCGCGGCGTCGGACGCGGAGCGCGAGGAATTAGCCTCGGAGCTCCGAGACCGGTTTGGCCCGCTCCCGCCACCGGTGGAACATCTCTTGACCGTTCTCAACCTGAAGGCGATGGCCCGGTCGCTCCGGATCAAAGAGATCGACGCCCGTCACGGGATCGTGCGGATGACTTTTGGGCCAGCCCCGTCCGTCCCACCGGCGCGCCTCTTG
Source organism: Methylomirabilales bacterium (SeqCode) (assembly GCA_041599135.1). Classification (GTDB taxonomy): domain Bacteria; phylum Methylomirabilota; class Methylomirabilia; order Methylomirabilales; family CSP1-5; genus CSP1-5. The sequence goes on from JBFHXD010000014.1 coordinate 3,976, forward strand.
GCCCTCCTCGAGGCAATGGGCGGCGCGCTTCGGTATCTGCCGGAGGATAGCTTGGAGCTGCGGTGTGATGGAAGCTCCGCGCTCGAGCGGATCGCGGCCGTGAGAGGCTTGCTTGAGCAGTTGTCCGAGCCCTCTGGTCAGCTGCGGAGTGCATCGGGAGGCTCATGATGCGCCGATGGCGGATGATTGTGGGTCTTTCGCTTCTGGTCTGGAGCAGCGCGGCAGTGGCTGGGCAAGGGATCCTCATTGATAAGGTGGTTGCAGTCGTTAACGACGACGTGATCACCCTGAGCCAGCTGCAGCAGGAAGGGAAGCCGCTCATCCACCGCATGCGGCAGGGGTTGCAGGGCGAGGACCGCACAGGTGAACTGCAGATTACCGAGCGGCAGGTTCTCGACGCGCTGATTCTTCGTCGATTGCAGGTACAGGAAGCAGAAAAAGAAAACATCGTCGTGGGTCAGGACAAGGTGACGGAAGTCATCGAGCAGATCAAGCAGCAGAACGGCATTATCAGCGATGTCGAATTCGCCGCGGCCCTCAAGCAGCAGGATCTGACCCTTGAAGAGTTGAAGAGCAAGGTGTGGGAGCAGCTGGTCGTGGATGCGCTCTTGGTCCGGAACGTGCAGACCAGCGTCATCGTGTCCGATGAGGAGATTGCCCAGTATTATCACGCCCACGCCGACGAATTCCGACAACCTGCCGCCGTGCGGATCCGGCATATTCTGATCCGGCTACCGGAAACACCCCCCTCTGAGCAGCGTGCCCAGGCTCGCGCGCGTGCGGAAAAGGTGCTTGGGGAACTCAGAGGCGGGGCCGACTTCGCCGCGATCGCTGCGCAGCATTCTGACGGCGCAGCGGCCAAGGAGGGGGGAGACTTGGGCACGATGCGGAAGGGGGAACTCCACCCGGCGCTGGAGGCCGTTGCTTTTTCTCTGACACCAGGAACCGTCAGCGAGATCATCAAGACCGACGTGGGATTCAACATCATCAAGGTCGAGGAGCGCACCGGCGGTGATGTCCTGAGTGCTGAAGTCCGGGAACAGATTCGTCAGGTCCTCTTCAATGAGAAGATGCGGAAGCGCATGAGTGAATATTTCGAAGAGCTGAAACAAAAGGCGTACATCGAGGTGCGCCTGCACGAATAGCTAAAGGCAGTCAGCCATCAGCAGTCAGCGGTCGGATAGGAAAATGCTGACTGCTGGCAGCGGACAGCTTCTTTGCTAATCAACAGAGGGGGAGGTCGGCGCTCGCGTTGAGGTCGAGGGAGGCCGTCTCTCCGCGACTGAGGCGAGCATATCCAGCTGCGGCGATCATGGCTGCGTTGTCGGTGCAGAGCTCGGGTCGCGGCCAGTACACCTCGATCTCATCACGGTTCGCCCGTCGCGCCAGATATTGCCGGAGCGATTGGTTGCAGGCCACCCCGCCAGTCAGGAGGATCCGCGAGGTCTTGACGCGTTTGGCGGCCTTGATGGCATTGCGCGTGAGGACCTCCACGACGGCTTGCTGAAAACTGGCCGCGATATCCGCCACCAATTGGGGGGTCAGCGAGGCGGCAACGTGGGCGGACACGCCTGTCCGGGTCATCCCCCGTTGCCGTGGTGTCCTGTAGCCTTTTTCCTCGAGATAGTGAATGACCGCGGTCTTCAGCCCACTGAAGCTGAAGTCGAGCGATCCATGGCCGATGATGGGGCGCGGCAGGGGAACGGCGCGGCAGTCCCCGGCGGTCGCCGCCTGTTCGATGTGGGGACCGCCAGGGTAAGGAAGTCCGAGGAGCTTGGCGACTTTGTCAAAGGCCTCTCCGGCGGCGTCGTCTCGGGTACAGCCCAATAGGTGATATCTGCCTGGTGCTTCTGCGTGATACAAATGCGTGTGTCCGCCCGAAGCCACGAGGGCCACAAACGGGCATTCGAGATGCGGATGCTCGAGGAGCCCGGCGTACAGATGGCCCTCGATGTGATTGACGGCCGCCAGGGGCTTCCCGAGCGTGTAGGCTAAGGCCTTGGCTGAAGACACACCCACGAGCAGGGAGCCGACGAGTCCAGGACCGACGGTGACGGCAAGACCGGTGAGGTCAGCGCAGTATACCCCGGCCTCCTTGAGCGCCAGCTGGATCACCGGGATGATCACCTCCAGGTGGCGACGCGAGGCCAGCTCCGGCACGATCCCCCCGTAGGGCGCATGCACCTTCACCTGTGAAGCCACGATGTTGGAGCGGATCTTCTCGCTCCCCTCCAGCACGGCAGCCGCCGTTTCGTCACACGATGTCTCGATACCGAGAGTGAGATCAGCCATCCCATTAAGCGATGTGCATCCGCAGGTTGCGCTAGGATGCTAGAAGACTAGAAAGCTAGTAGGCCAGGAGGTTCGCAGGCTATAAGGCACGGATTTCCCGACGTTCTGAGCCTACCAACGTCCTAGCTTCCTAGCTTTCTAGCAGTGATTAGCTGGAGGCGACGGTCCCCTGAGGCCGCTCGTAGATGAGAATCGCCTTGAGGACCTCCACTGCCCGTCCGAGCTGCGGATCCTTCTTGGGATCGGGAGGCCCTCGGCCGAGTGGTCGGGAGGTGTCCCCCTCTTGCTCGCCGATGGTTTTCTGTCGTTGGTCGATCTGGGCTTGTGTCGTGGTCGGGGGCCGGGGGGGCTCCACGGTGATGTCCGGCGTGAGGCCGGCCCCTTGGATGGCGCGCCGATTGGGAGTGAAGTATCTGGCCGTGGTCAGTCTGAGGCCTGAGCCATCGTTGAGTGGAATCACGGTCTGAACCGATCCCTTGCCAAAGGTCGGGGTGCCTATCAGGATCGCCCGCTGGTGGTCCTGCAGCGCGCCGGCCACAATCTCGGAGGCGCTGGCCGAGCCCCTATTCACCAGAACGACCATCGGAAACTTTTCGGGATTGTCATGCTCATCGACAAAGCGGAGGTTCTGGTTTTGCACGCGTCCCTCGGTTGAGACGATCAGCTTTCCCTTCTCCAGAAAGAGGTCCGTCGCCTGTACCGCCTGACTCAGCAGCCCCCCGGGGTTGTTCCGCATATCGAGGATGAGGCCGCGCATCCCCTGCTCCTTCAGCTTCGTGAGACTCTCCTCTAGGTCCCGCGCGGTCCGCTCCTGGAACGAGACCAGGCGAATATAGCCGACCCCGTCCTCGAGCAGCTCCGACACGCGAACGCTATGGACTGCGATGATGTCGCGAGTGATGGTCACGTTAAAGGGCTCCTCACCATCTCGGAGGATCGTGACATTCACCTGGGTGCCCTTGGGTCCCCGCAGCTTTCGGACCGCCTCGAGGAGGGTCATGTCTTTGGTCGGCTTATCGTCGATCCGAATGATGCGATCTCCCGCGTGAATTCCAGCCCGGTCTGCCGGGGTGTCATCGATGGGGGCCACCACCGTCAGTTGGTGGTCCTGCACGGTGATCTCGATCCCGAGCCCGCCGAAGCTTCCCTGGGTTTCGACCTGCATCTCCTTGTAGACGTCGGGGGTCATGAAGGAGCTGTGGGGATCGAGTGTCTCCAGCATTCCCCGGATCGCCCCGTAGATCAGCTCCTTGGATTCAATGGATTCGACATAGTTGCTCTGCACCAGGGTAATGACTTCAGTGAACACCTTGAGGGTGTCGTAGGCCTCCTCCCTAGCCACCACCCGGTGGTGCACACCGCTGATCACGATCACGACAGTCAAGAGTGCGAGGATCAGAAGGACTCGGATTCGCCTTGCAAGATTCCCGGAAAGCATGTCGGGACCTCCTTTACACGCGCCGCAGTATTTGCCTGGGGTGCCTTGTGGAACACCCCGAGTATATCATAACGCGCGGGATCGGTGAAAAACTTCACGGGCGAGGCGAGAGCCAGGCGAGGGGATCCTGCGGGTTCCCACGGTAACGCACTTCAAAGTACAGCTGGGGGCCCTCGAGCGATCCAGTCTCCCCTACCCGCCCGATGATCTGGCCCGTCCGGACCGCATCGCCCACGTGGACTAGGAGATCGGACCCGTGGGCGTAGAGAGAATAGAAACCCTGACCATGGTCGAGGATGATCAGCTTCCCATAGCCTCGGAACCAGTCGGCATAGAGAACCGTGGCATCATAGACCGCCTGGATGTTCCGGCCCACGGGGGCACGAATACCGATACCCTTGTTGAACGTCATGGTGTTGAATTTGCGGTCCTTCTGCCGGCCGTAGCGGAAGGCGATGTCTCCGTTGGTGGGCCAGGGCAGCTTGCCCTTGCGGGCAGCAAATGGCCCCACGGCAGGAGATAATGCAGCTTTCTGCCGTTTACTCAGCTTATTGACCAGCTGCTGGAGCCGGGTGGAGACCCCCTCGAGTTCCCGGATCGCGGTGAGGTAGCCCTCCTTCTCCTCCTGAAGCCTGGCTAGCAGGATCCGCTGCCGCCACTTCTCATCGGCGACCTCCGCCCGCGTCGCCCGGAGGCGGTTTCGGTTCCTGGCCATCGCGGTTCGGCGGGACTGGAGTGCCTCCTTTTTTTCGGTCAACGCGGCCAGTTCAGCGGAGTACCGTGCGCTGAGGAGCCGGTCCTGGGCCGTGATGGCCCCGAGATATTTCATGCGTTGCGCCATGTCAGTCACGCTCTCCGCAGAGAAGAGCAGACGCAAGTAGCCAAACCGCCCTTGCTTATATAGCGCCCGAACCCGGCCGGCCCAGCGTGCTTCGGTCTGGTCGAGTTCCCGCTCGGCCTGCGTGATTTTTTTGCGCAACGTGCGAATCTCCCGCTCCTCCGTCCGCATACGCTCCTCGAGTGTTTTGAGTTCCTCTGTCTTCCGCCGAAGCTGCAGGTCAATCTTTTTCAGCGTGGCCCGGACCGCGGCCTCGGTGGCGGCGGTCTCTTTGGCCTTCTCCCGTTCCTTGGCGATCTGTCCCTTCAGCTGCTCGAGCTTCTGCCGTTTCTCGCGCAGAGCTCTCTGCTCATCGGCACAGAGACCTTCGGTGAGCAAACCCACCGCCAGGAGCGTGACTACAATTACAGCATGGATGCGTCGCACGTTTTCATCACACCTTGAGAAACCGCCGAACAGCCACGAGGCTGCCCACCCCACCGAGGAGTGCGCCGACGCCGACCATGGCCATCTGGTATGCGGGCTCCAGGAACTGGCCCATTTCAGATCCAGAAAAGAGGGTGGGAGCGGAGGTGCCCAATTGCCACAGCGTCGCCCGATAGAGTGCGTAGAGGAGTCCCAAGGCCATGGCGGCTCCGACTCCGCCTTGGAGGCTGCCTTCCAGAATAAGGGGGATCTGGATATAGGCCCGGGTCGCCCCAACGAGGCGCATGATCTCGATCTCCTCGGCCCGCGCGTACACGGCCAATCGAATCGTGTTTGCCACGATAAAGAGGGACGTGACCCCCAAGACCGCGCCGATCACCATCCCAAGGATCTTCATCACGTGGATGATACCGGTGAGACGCTCGATCCACTCCTGACCGAACAGGACATCTTCCACCCCCTCCATGCGTCTCAGGGACGCGGCGAGCTGTCTGAGGGCGTCGGCCGTCTGGTATTTTTTGTGGATCCGGAGTCGAAAAGAGGCAGGAAGAGGATTATTTTTCAGGCCTTCCAAGAGGCTTTCCTGCTCGCGGATCTGTTTTCGGAAGTCAGCCAAGGCCTGTGCTTTGGAGACGTGGGTGACCTCCCGCACCGCTAACTCTTTGTCTAGTCGTTTTCGCAGCAGGCTGAGCTGCTCCGCGGTAATCCCGTCGTGAAGAAAGACGACGACCTGGAAGTCCTCGGCCCACCGGGCCACGATGTGACTGAGATTCAGGGTCAGGAGGAGGAAGATTCCCGTGACGAGGAAGGCCACCGTGAAGGCCCCGATAGAGGCCACGACTCCCCACCCCCCCCTCCGGAAGTTGATGAAAATTTCGCCCAGGAAGTGCTGGAAGCGCTCCCAGAGCATGGGCTACGCGATCTCCTCCACCAATCGTCCGTGCTTCAGGATTAGAGCACGCCGGCCCATTTCAGACACGAGGATTGGGTTGTGGGTTGCCACCACCACCGTGGTGCCCCGGAGGTTCACGTCGGCCAAGAGGCGCATGATGTCCAGGGCGAGCTCCGGGTCGAGGTTGCCGGTCGGCTCATCGGCGAGCAGAATCGCGGGATCACTCAACAGGGCCCGCGCGATGGCGACCCGCTGCTGTTCCCCCCCCGAGAGCATGTAGGGAATCTGGTGAGCTTTCTGGAGGAGACCAACCTCCGTCAAGAGGCGGCCAATCTTTCGTCGGCTGATCATGTCGGGGATCCCCAGGACCCGGGCAACCAAGTGGAGGTTCTCGTGCACGGTTCGATCCATGAGGAGTTTGAAATCCTGGAAGATCACGCCGATGGTCCGCCGCAAGGGTGGGAGTTTGTTTTCCCGCAGCCGGACAACATTGCGGCCGTTTACGAGAATTTGGCCGGCGGTGGGGAGGTCATCGCGCAGGAGCAGGCGGAGTAAGGTTGTTTTTCCGGCACCGCTCGGGCCGCAGAGGAAGACAAATTCCCCCTTCTGGATGTGGAGCGTGATGTCTAGGAGGGCCTCGACCTGCTTCGGATAGATCTTGGAGACCTGAAACATCTGAATCATCACGTCTCCCTGGGCTCCCGGCAGCCCGATTCTCGCCGGAGGCTAGCGCGTTCCCTCGGAATTTGCAACCCTAAACTCCCCAGGACCACGTTGTTCAATGGCCCTATGAGGGACGATTACACAGCGCCAGAGCCGATCAGGCACCACGCGCGATGCCTTCGATCTGCGATCGGTGGTGGGGTGGGACGACATTGACATGTCCTAGAGTCTTCTTTAGCATGACCGCGAGGAGCCACCCTCGAGACGGAAAAGAGCAATGATGATGCCAAAAGTTCCCTCGTCTCCCGGGCCGCGCGGACGCCGCATTCCCCTCTCTCGATTTTGGCTTGATCGGCGCATTACTGTGTTTCTCGTGGGGGTGTGTCTCCTGGTCTTGGTGGCCGCGCTCATCTCGCTGTGGGGAAGGCCAAGAGCCACCTCCTCGGTGGCGGGGTCCGCGCCGACGATTCATCGCGAGCGGGCGCAATTCTATGAGGGGATCGGTAAGTTCGAGGATGCGATCCGCGAGTATCAGGCCGCGCTTCACCTCAGTCCCGCAGATCCTGCACTTCATAAGCGCCTGGCCGTCCTGTTCGAGCGACAGGGGAGATTCGCCGACGCCGTCACGGCGTACGAGCGGTACCTCGAACTTGAGCCGGAGGCGGCGGAGCGTTCCGCGATCCGAACACGGATAGAGGACCTCCGCCGCACGCCATGATGGGACCGGAATCGCAGCTGAGTTGGGTCAGGGTGGCGTGCGGGCGAAGGGAGGTGCTGGCACTGATGTTGCAGCTCGTGCATTGCTATGCGGCAACGATTTCGTCGATACACCTGCCGAGTCCCGGTGGCTTACATGCGATTGGACCAGGAGAAAGCTTGCCCCACGGGAACAGGCTGGACCGAGGACCTGGGTGAACGGGGTGCCTGCCTCAAGCTTCCATGCGCACTCCATCTGGGATGGCGGCTGGGCCTTGTCATTTTTACCGAGCCGGAAGTTGTCGAAGCCGAAGCGGTGGTTGTCTGGGTGCGCGCGGGGGGGCAACGGAACTTCTATTTTCACGGTGTGGAGTTCTTACACCTCACACCGGCCTACTACGAGTCCCTTCTGAAGGTCTTGCCGCAAGAAAAATCATTGGAACGGCGGGTCACCCAACGGTTTCCTCTGGAGCTTCCCGTCTCTTGCCGGGTCAATAGAGGCAGTGCCCCGCTCTTGGAAGGTCGGTCGGGGAACATCGGTCGCGCCGGAGCGATGATTTATCTTCCGCAACAGATTCCCTCACGGACCCGCGTCGAACTCACGCTATACGCTCCCCAACCCGACCGTATTCGCGGCAGGGTGCGATGGGCGGCGGTCGGGCCCGATGACGCTGGCCTGATCCGCCACGGGATCGAATTCCTCCGGGGACCGCTCGCTCCTCAACGGTTCCTTAATCTTTTTTCAGGTTCTTCCGCCGACCAGCCGCCTGACGCTGAGCCGCATTCCGGACCACGTGTCGCTGAGGCCACACCGCAACGCGTGTCGCGATCCCGGACAGTCGGGAGCTTGTTGAGGTCAATGAGGGCTTCCGGCCGCCTGGTGGACAAGCCCTAATCCTCAGTTCCCCGTGCGTGCACAATCGCGTGATACCCGTTCTTCCGCCGCCGACCTCCCTCTTATGAATGACTGAATGGGTGACCGACGTTCATCCGCCGCGGATGTGATCGGGTTTCTGGTTGCGATTATCCCTTGCGCACGGCACAATGTTCGACGAACTCACGCACCACAGCGGGTACATGCGAGAACATGCTCTTGGAAGCCGCAGTGTCTGCGCGCACCGCTGGGTGACTGGGTATGCCGCGTGGTCGAGCTTAGGCGACGCAGCTATTCCTCCATGAAGCTTTCGCAGAAAAGGAGCCTTCCGCATGGAACAGGCGTTAGACCGCAGGACGTTCCTCTCCATCATGGGGCTCGGGAGCCTCTCTGTTCTCCTCGCCCCCCACGCTGCCTGGGCGGTTGAAAAGACGCCGATGCCCGGGGCGTTGCTGCTCGCCAGGATTCCAACCCCGCCCTTCCGCGACTCGGTGGTTCTCCTGTTCGAGCATGGGAAGATGGGCTCTACCGGTCTGGTCATCAATAAGCCGGATCATCGGAGCTTGGCCCGCCTCATGGCACGGATGAACGTCCGCTTCCGGGACCGCGCCACCTTCGATCGATACGCACAGTCGGAAGTGCTGTACGGGGGGCCCGTCAGTCGAGATCACCTTCTGTCTATCATTCACGCCCCCCCGGGGAAGTGGGTTCCTTCCTGGAACCTCGGCATGCTCGGAATCACCCGCGCTCCAGAAATGCTTAAGGATCTCGCCGCTGGAACGGCAAACGTCGAACAGGTCGTGGTGTGTCTTGGGATTTCTGGCTGGGCGCCCGGTCAGCTGGCGGGCGAGATTGCCGCCGGAAGTTGGCGGGTGATCTATCCCCACCCTGAGGCATTACTCGGCCTCCTGTTCGACACCCCTCCGTGCGACCGCTTCGACAGAGCCCGCGAGTTACCCGAGGGACTGCCGGTCGGCATGCCGGAACACGCCATCTAGCCCGGATTCTTCACATAGAAGTGAATGATGCCCCCTCTGGGCTTCGACTTCGCCCCATCCTTTGCGGGGCGTTGCTCAGGGCTAGGCGCGGTCAATTGAGCAGGGAGCACTTTCGGGAAATCCGTGCACGATGGCACACCTGAGGATGGTCAGCAGGACAGGGCCTATTGTTGTTCAGGCCGTTACCGCGGAGAGGGCGTTGGCGGAGGATCGGGCGGGTGCTCGTCTCCGCTCGCTCGTGTCGGAGGGCGGAGGTCCGACTCATCCCGATGGTGGATGGCCTCAAGGATGATTTCCTGGACGTCCATTTGGATCTCGTCTTGGGTGTAGACTTGTACTGCCTCAAACCGAAAGCGGCCGTCTTCCTGAGCGATGAGTTGGAACAAGGCTTCCCGTCCGCGGACGTTCCCAAAGGTTGCGGCCAGGATTTTCCCTTCGCGGATTGTGACCTGTGCCTGCCCCGCGGGCGTGAGCAGGCGGAGCACTCCGGTCTGCTTGTGGGTGGTGAGTAGTTGGAGGAGGTCCGGTGGCGGAAGGCGGCTGAGCTCGCCGCTGAGGGGAGAGTCGATTCCCGGGGTTCCGCGGCGCAGGGCACGCATGATACGGATCTCGAGTTCGCGGAGGTTGACAGGCTTGGGGACATAGTCGTCGGCCCCCAACGCCAGGCCGTGAGCCCGATCCGAGGGATCGCTGACAGAACTCAGAAACAGAAACGGAATCCCGGCCAATGTTGGATCCTCGCGGACCTGCCGACACAGTTCCCACCCGTTGAGACCAGGCATCAGCACGTCGGCGATCACAAGGGTTGGTTGCTCCATCCTGGCAAGGCGTAACCCTTCGGCCCCGTCCGGTGCCGTGAGTACCCGGTAGCCCCGATGCGCGAGCCCCTCCCCTAACAGCTCGCGGACAGCGGGATCGTCGTCCACCACGAGGATCGTTTCAGCCATGCGTTCCCTCGACCCGAGAACCCAAAGTTATCTCCGTGACTTGCATCGGTTGGGTTCAGAAGCCTCCTCGGACACACGGTGAGGGCTGCAAAAGACGGGCCAGTGGTCATACGGTGTGGCACGAGCAGCTGGCCTGACTTCCATGTCCGGGAGATGTTGGCCAGGTGGCTTCAGAGAAGGCGCAGGTCTCGTGGGATGTCCTGCTCGAGGAGGCGCTGCATGGTTTCGATCTCCTCTGGAGGCAGCACCTCGGACAGCTGATGGAGACGCAGGGGGTCCCGATTGGATATGAGTTTCCCGTCCAAGACGTCCGCCAGGTAAAAGACGTGGGCACCGGCATCCAGGCTCGAGCGAACTTCGCACTCTAGATAGCCCACGGTCCCACGGAGGAGGGGACTCCCGGTCATCCCGCGTTCGAAAGGCACGGTCGAAAATTTATCCACATCGCGCCCTGACCGAAATCCGAAGTGGGGAACCCACGGCCATTGATCCTTCCCCAGCAGGTTTAAGGCAAACGTTCGGCTGGCCTCGATGAGCTCGCGGGTATACGTCATCCTGCCAATCCCCACAATGAGCCGGGGAACTTGCGGAACGATCGTCGCGGGCATCACCCAGCACACAATCTGACCATTGCATCGGTTGCCGGCCGCCGCCGTGAGGACGAAGACTTCGAAATCTATCTTGCCGAGCACCGCCGCGATGTGACGCGGGTCCATGACACCTGCCTCGGTATGCGAACGATGAACGGATGGCGGACTAGAAAGGCTTGGTGCCTGCGAGAAGGGCCGCCAGGCCCCCCAGCGCGATGGTGATCCACCACAGCGGCTTGGCCAGGGTGGGTTTGCGAAAGATCACGGTCACGAGACCGCCCAAGACGATCCAAATCATCACCTTGACGGTGATCCAGCCCGGCCAGGGCCAAAAAATGCCGAGGCGAGCCAACATCCCGAACCCACCGAGGAGCACCAAGAACATACCCACCCCATGCGTGATGGCGACCGGCTTTCGCCACGGGTGGTGTTGTGTCCCTCCGTTGATCCGATGGAGGAGCAGACCCCCCAACGCCATGAGCACCATAAAGACGCCGATGAGATGGATATTTTTGTAGACGGAAAGCGGAATCATTCCATGACCCCCGGGCTGCAAGTGGTTTACGGTGTCCGGATTTCCTGGCGTGTCTGCACGACCGTCGTCTGGGTTACTGGCTTTTCGAACGAATCGTCCGTGCTTCTTTCTCTAACTTTTCTGCTTCGTCGGGCTTGCCAGCCTTCTTGTAGAACTGTGCCATGTTCTCCAAGACCGCTACCACATTCGGATGCTCTGGCCCGAGGGTATTTTTGACGATCCGGAGGGCCTGCTGGTACCGGGGCTCGGCCTTCCCATACTGGCCTTCCGCTTCATAGACGCCCGCCAGGTTGGTCAGCGATGCGGCCACAAAGGGATGCTCTGGCCCGAACATCTTTGTCACGATTTCCAAAGCCCGCTGGTAGCCGGCCTCTGCCGCTGTATAATTTCCCTGGGCTTTGTACACGCCTGCCAAGTTGTTCAGGAGCGCCGCGATACCGGGATCATCTGGCCCCACGGTCTTTTCCATGATTGCTAGGGCACTTTTGTAGGACATCTCCGCTTCGGCATAATTGCCTTGGAGCCGGTAGAGTTCCCCCAGATTGGCGAGGACGGTCCCCACCTGGGGATCGTTGCGACCCAGGCTCCTTTCCCAGATTCGTAGCGCTCGCCGGTACAGGGGTTCGGCCTCGGCATACTTAGCTTGCGCCCGATACAATTCCGCCAGATTGTTGAGGGCGCTCGCCACTTGGGGATCGTTGCGTCCACGGGTCTTTTCCCAGATGGCCAGCGCCCGCTGGTACAAGGGTTTGGCCTCGGCATACCTGCCCTGTGCAAAATAGAGGAGCGCCAAATTGTTCAGGTCTGTTGCCACACCCGGGTCATCCTTTCCGAGGCCCTTTTCATCGATGGCCAGGGCCCTCTTGTAGAGGGGCTCGGCCACGGGGTACTTGCCCTCGGCGCGGTACAGTTCCGCGAGATTGTTGAGGAGGGTCGCGACGTCGGGGTGGTCTGCCCCGAGCGCCTTTTCGCGTATGCCTAACGCCCGCTGGTACAGGGGTTCCGCCTCCGCATACCTTTCCTGGGCTTGATACAGTCCTGCAAGATTATTCAGGGCTGTGGCGACCGCAGGATCGTCGGGGCCAAAGGTGTCTTCTGCCACTTCCAACGCGTCTTGAGCAACCTTGGTCGCCTCCCCAAACCGACCCTGTTCGTACAGTGCCACGACCTTTTCGTTGAGCTCTTTCCACAACTGCTCTTGGGCAGAGGCCGGCAGACCAAGGGATATGGCCAACACCATCACTAGAGCAATCCATCTGCGCGGATTGATGGCCATCATCATCCTTCTTTGTCGCGAGAATTCGCTCGTAATCGCGGTCAGCGCTGAAGACACACCGTCTTCGCAGACCAATATGGAGGCCTCGGTCTGGTCGAGGCATCATCCATTCTATTACTTTTTTCTGACAATCGCATTATAAACCAAGGCAACCACGGCCCCCCCGATGGCGCCGTCAATGAGCCCCCAGGCGGCCCCAATGAGGCCACCGAGGAAGGTTGAAGCAAAGCCAATGTACAGTGAGGACATGACCTCGACGAATCGTGTGCCCCAGCCAAATATGGACGCCCACCCTGAAAACAACATCAACATTGACCACGATACGCCCAGTGCGACAGCCAGGGCCTTCACGTTCAATTCCATTGTCTGTCCCTCCATGCCGGGGAAGCACCGCGACGCGCCACGGGTACGGCCGAACGACGGTCAGTCAACGGTGTGGTCAGCGGTCGGTGGCGACCCCCTTCGTGACGGTAAGTTGGTTGGATGCTTAGTGTGGTGAGTCGGTTCTTTGGGGGCCCGTTCCCCCGCCAGGTTCGACCCGGAAGGCTTTGGAAGAGAGGATCGTCCCGTCGGGCGTTCGGGCTTCCACCCGCCAATCCCCTGTCCAGGTCGGCAGAATGGTCTTATAGCTCCATGTCCGGAAGCGCGGCCCGTTTACCTCGAGGAGGACCACATTCACATTCCGGTTCCGCCAGTACCAGAGATGGAGGATGGTTGTCGAAGGAGCCGCCTCGATGACCTCGGTAAAGTAGTACAGCCGACCAACGTCGGCGGGAATCGGGGGGAGGATCTGTTCGGGCTCTCGGTCGATCACCGCGGTGGCCAGGACATCCCGGACGACGCGGGGCTTAGCGGTTTCCGTTGTCGGTTTTTGTCTTGCCGGCTCCTCATGCCCCGGCGTCTCGGATTGGGCCCTCGCACGCGTCGAGAGAGCCCCGGTCGCACTGCTGACCACCATACTGAGAATGGTAACAGAAGCAGCCATACCGCGGCGTCTTCCCTCCCTCCGCGGGTTTTCCTGCGCGCTCGCACGTGTCGCCATCTGGGTGGAGATGTGATCACCACCCGTTGAGGAAGGCCTTCCAGGCCTCATGCAGCTCTTCAGCTCTCTCGTGGAAGGAACAATAGGTGACCCCGTCGATGATCTGGCACGGCACGCGCCAGAGCACCCATGCCGCCGCAAGGACGATCGCCATCGTGAGCCCCACGAAAACCCATCTCAGCTTTCTGAATTCCTGCTCCATCATCCTCTTTTCCTTGCCTCCGACTCAACGCGTACCATTCTCCGGACGTTTCGCTCGTCAGGCTCTGCGGCGGGCGTAGGCCCGCTCGTACTGCTGAATCAGTCCCGCATCCGCAAAGCTGAAGTAGCGGTCCTCTCCGATGATGATGTGGTCGAGGACCTTCACATGCATGATCTTGCCGGCGAAGAGGAGCTCTTCAGTGATTGCCTTATCGGTGGCGCTGGGCGTGGGATTGCCCGACGGGTGGTTGTGGGCAAAGATAAGGGCCACGGCGTGGTGACGGATTGCCAACTGGATAATCTCTCGGGGGTAGACCGGGCTTTCGCTCAGCGAGCCCTCGCTTGCCGTGACAGTCTCCAGGAGCTCGTTGTGGCCGTTGAGGAGCAGCACTTGGAAGATCTCCTTCTTGAGGTCTCGCATGTGCGGCAACAGGAAGTTATAGACATCCTGCGAGGACTCCACTTTTCCCATAATCCGCTTGGTCTCACTCAGGGCCCGGCGTCCGAGTTCCATGGCAGCCTGCACCTGCGCGATCTTGGCTTTGCCCAGGCCTTTGATGGTCCCGAAATCTTCGGGATTCGCAGCGCTCAGGCCTCGCAGCCCGCCGAAAGACTGCAGCAATTCCCGCCCGAGGTCGACGGCGCTTCGACCTTTGACCCCTGTCCGGCAAAGAATGGCGAGTAGTTCAGCAGTCGTCAGGTGCCGTGGACCATACTTGAAGAGGCGCTCCCGGGGTCGCTCTGCCTTGGGCCATTCCCGAATTGCCCTGGGATACCGTCTTCGCCGCATGGGTTTCTCCTGACCATCGTGATTATCCGTTAGGGCGAATCATAAGGGACGGGTCAGATGTTGTCACGGGGAAAGCACCAGGATCTGCTTAGCCGCTCTGTCGCGGAAAGGGTCTCCACCGGACAAGCGAGTAATCTAATCCTTTTGGCGGCAAAAGCCATCTCACCCGATTATCCGTGCAAAGATTTCACACCGGGGCGCCGAACGATACCGTTGACGTGCAATCTTCGCAGTTCCTCGGTGACCGGCTTCGCCCGATCGGACCACTGCTTGCGGGGATGGATGATCACAAGTCCTTGCAAACAGAGGACCTATGCGTTCTAGTCTGGTGTCGGGGTCGCAGTGGTATGGAGTTTGCTTGCCATTTTGGCAGTGGGACTGCCAATTTGGCAGTACGAACCGAGGGGAAGCATGGGACCGGGGGTGACCGTCATCTCCCCGCCCACCTCAGGCAAAAACGACGGCGAACGCTGCAATCGGACGCCTTCTTGGGCCGAAGCACGGCCCGGAGGGCGTTTTCATTTTTAGTCCTACAAGGACAGCGCGAATGGAGGACTCGCAATGACGGGCGCGGAGCTGACATTGGTTTCGACCACGATAATCGTACTGGGGTTCTTCGTTGGCCTGATCGCCAACTCCTTGCCACCGGGATACTGAGCCTGATCTCGTTCGCCGTCAGGGGGTGTGTGACTGCGGGGGCAACACGGATAACCCCATGGCCCCCTGGCGGGAGCGGGTCTCAGCACCGTGGAGGTCGAGATGTTTTGCCTACCAGGGACGGTACTAGGGTTGTTTTGCCTGCCGGCACTTATGTCGGGCGGTATCATGGGAGTGTTTATTGCGGCCATGCTCTGGATCGCTATCTCACGAACTCCTCTCGAAAAGCCGGGCCCGGCGGCCAATCCCCACTCGAATGAGCAGGGAGATGATGGGAAGATACATTTGGGTTCCTTCTTCCCAGAACAGTGAATCAAGACAGCAGCGGGAAGGATGAGGATGGAGAAAATGGCAACCATTGTGGAGTACACCGACGAGAAGCCACGGCTCAACATGTATCCAAAGCGCATTGTTTCTCCCGCGAGAGGAAAAACCTGTTGTGCCCGGAAAATGAAGCAGATTGGCGGAATCGAGCGCGAGGGGGCGCGGTCATATTTTTACCACCGGTGCAAGGTCTGCGGCTATACCGTCCGTCACTTCCTCTCGGCCCCGCCTCCCGATCCTGCAGGCGGTCAGTGGGAAGGTAGGCTGAACTCCCTGCTCAAGTTGGTCGGATAGGAGACTTGTTGCCCGAGTTTCCCGAAAGACATTCTTGCCGGAAGTAGACTCGGATGGAAGGAACACGTGCGGCGCCGAAAGCGTTCATCCCGCGGGCGTCGGGGGCATCCTCGGCGCTCGTGGTGTTTTTGGGATTTAGTGCTGGCTGAGGAATTGGCGCATGAAAAGCTGGGTAGCGAATCCTTGATTGGGCGGAAGGCGGAACTGAATGCCGCTCTGGGCCATGCTGGGATCGAGTCGCCGACTCCAGACCACGTCTCCTTCGAGTGGCACTTCTGTATCCCGAAAGAGAAGCGCCAGGCTGACCGTCGAGTCGGGTGGCAGGGGATCTCCGGCCACCAGCATGAGGCCCGAGTCGCTGAGGTTTTGCGTCCTTCCTGCGAAACTACGGTCTGGATGATCCGGGAGATGGAATCTCACTGGGACTGAGACGGGTAACCGCACGTGGCGACGGCGATTGTTCTCCCTGGTGTGTTCCTTGTGATCGTCCCCTGAATCGGCCTTCCTTCCCATTGCAACATGCTCCCAAAAGTTGGACGACCTCGCATTAAAGCATATTCGGGGCCAATGACCATACGGCCACTAACCGCCTGGAATTGCTCTCCTCCCCACTTCGGATGCCGGGGAGGGTGGTGGGAATTTTGAGCAGCGGTGGTGAAACTTCCCATGCGCAGCGCATGAGCGCGGGGGATTATACCGCGCAGTCGTCGTGAGAAAGGATTGGGCTTTACAGAATAAAGGTGATGAGGAGCAGGATGGTGATGGCGATCAAGAGAAAGGCCGTCCCCCAGCCGATCAAGTTCAAGATCGGGGAGTTGACCGCCTCTCCCATGATTTCGCGATCATTGACCAACTGCAGCACGATGATCAGTGTCAGCGGCAGAAGTATCCCGTTCAGGGTCTGGGAGAAAAACATGATCGGGAGGAGCGGGACGTTGGGCCAGAGGATGGTGAGGGCACCGATGCCGATCATGGCGAGATAGATGCTGAAAAAACCTGGGGCCTCTGTGGGCCGCCGGTCCACGCCGGTCTCCCAGCCAAGCGCCTCGCAGGTCACATAGGCCGTGCTGAGCGGGAGAACGGCCGCCGAGAAGATCGAAGCATTGAGGAGTCCCAGGGCAAAGAGGAGGGTGGCATAGCGACCGGCAAAAGGCTCCAGCGCCCTGGCCGCGTCCGCGGCGGTTTCGATCCGGACGCCGTGGGCATGCAGGGTGGCGCCGCAGGCTACAATGATGAAGTAGGCGACGCCCGCGGCCACCACGGCCCCGACGAACACATCGAAGCGAGCGTATTTGTAGTCTTGCCACCGGATTCCCTTATCGACGGTCGAGGACTGCACGTAAAATTGCATCCAGGGTGCGATGGTGGTGCCGACGAGAGTGATCAGCATGATGAGGTAGTTGCGCTCCATCTGAAAGGCAGGCTGAATCGTCTGCCGGAGCACCTCACCCCAGGGAGGATCCGCAAGGATGGCAGACACCACATAGAGGAGGTATAAGGCGCTCGCGATCAGGAACACACGCTCGACAACGGCGTAGGTCCCTTGCACGACGAGCCAGGAGACGAAGAGGGCAGTCAAGGGGACAGAGAGAAATCGGGGGATGCCGAAGATTTCAAAGGCCGCGGCGACTCCGGCGAATTCGGCGATCGTATTGGCGAGGTTGGCAACAACGAGAATAGCGAGGATCAGCACCGCCGGGCGGACACCGTACCGCTCTCGGATCAGCTCCCCTAATCCCTTGCCAGTCACCACTCCCATCCGACTCCCCATCTCCTGCACGACGGCGAGACTGATGGTGGTGAAAAAGAGGACCCAGAGCAGACTGAACCCGTAGTGGGCGCCCGCCAGGGAGTACGTGGCGATCCCACCCGCGTCCTGGTCGACGCTGGCGGTAATGATCCCGGGCCCCATGATCGTCAAGAAGACGAGGAGCCGCCGCTTGTAATGGCGCGGCATTCGCATTCCCTGCCTCGCTTCGCCCGGACCATAGCGTGGGAGACCAGTCGCACCGGTCGCCGTACACGCGGTCTGGGGGGTCCTCCAAGGGGGAGCGTCCTAAATGTACTTTTTCGCCGCTCGCCGTTTCCATATCATCGGGATCAGATCGTCGAGCACGTCATCAACGGTCACGATCCCCTCAAGTTTCCCTTCCTCGTCCACCACCGGCAGAGCCACGAGGTTGTATTTCGACAACGTCTCCGCCACCTCGCGGATCGCGGCCTCCGGTCTGACGGTGATGACCTGGGTGACCATGATCTCGTGTAGCGGTTGGTCGGGCCGGGCGAGTATCAACTCTCGCAGGCTGAGCACCCCCACGAGCCGCTCCGAAGGATCGGTCACGTACAGATAATAGATCGCTTCCACGTCTTCGGCCACGGCGCGGAGTCTCTCCAGGGCCTGACTGACCGTGGTCTCGGGGCCAGCGGTGACATACACCGTGGTCATCAGCCCGCCCGCGGTGTCTTCCTTGTGCTCGAGGAGTTCCACCACATCCTCCGCCTCGGCCGGCTCCATCTCTTTCAGAAGCGCATGGGCCTTGGCCTGCGGGAGGTCTCCCAGGATATCCGCGGCTTCGTCCGGTTCCATCATCTCGAGCATATCCGAAGCCTTCTCGAGCTCGAGCATTTGGATGACGCCAGCCTGGACCTCGGGTTCGGTCTCGGTCAGGGCCTCGACCGCCGTCTCGGCCTCCAGGCCATTGAGGATGGCCGCTCGCTCGCTCGGATTCAATTCCTCCATGATATCGGCGATGTCTGCCGGGTGGAGTTGGGCGAGTTTCGTGTACACGGCCCGCCTTCGCGCTCTGGTCAATTCAGTCTCAATCGGCTCCACATGTTCCCAGGGGACCACCTCGTGAGGGATGGCGATTTTGAAGCGCGAGACGATTCGCTGGAGCGGTCTCTCAGGGAAGAGTCGGCGCAGCAAACTGTGCATGCCAGCCAAGACCCCGACGATGTGGTAGCCATCGTCTCGCCACTCCAACTGGACATCGTTGACCCGGACCACCCGCCGGCGGTGGGTATCCATCACCTTCTTGTCCAGAATATTTCGCCCTAAGGCCATCTCGTTTCCTCTGAGATCGGCAGGCGTGAGTTCCTCCCGCGGGCGATCCAGGATCACGGTGGATCCCCTGGGCGTCTCAGTCATCTCTGCCACCGATTCCCAGGGTACAAGGAGGTCCTCCTCCCCGGCCCGTGCAATGCTGAGCTTGCTCACCCGGGGATGGAGGCCCCAGACCAGCACGACGAGATCCTTGAGGTTCCCCACCTCCCTGCCACGGCGATCCACGACCGGCCGCGAGAGCCAGTGAGTCAGGGAGGTGATCCGTTGCGGAGGTTCCATGGGCATACTGACCACTCCAGTATGGCCTCCTTAGTATGAAAGGGACAGCAGAGCGGTGTCAATCTGAATCCACGGGACGATGACCGACGACCGATGACCGAAGCCCGTTGACCCGGGAGTTAGGTATTGGGCGTTAGCCACGAGCCTCACGCACCTATCAGCAGTCAGCAACCAGTCGGGAGACCGGGAAGCCGACAGCTGATTGCTGTGAGGTTTCAGAGTGTGCTATGGTGATAAACTGATCAGGAGATCGTGGTCATGGACGAGGGCGAGGCGCGCTTTATCGCCGATAGCATGCTGGGCAAGCTGGCCAAGTGGCTCCGGATCGTGGGATACGACACCCTCTATTTCCGGGACGCACCGGACAGTCGCCTCGTGGCCCTCGCGCGGCGTGAGGGGCGGATCCTCCTCACTCGGGATACGCGACTCTTGCTGCGGCGTCGGCTTTGTCCGATCCTCTTTGTCCAGCACGATCGGGTGTGGGATCAACTTAAGCAGGTCGCCACCGAGCTCGGGCTCACCATGGGTGAGCGGCTCGGGAGTCGCTGTCTTCGCTGCAACCGGTCGCTTGAACCCCTCGAGAAAGCGCAAGCGGCGGGGCGTGTTCCGGAGTATGTCTTCCGTCATCATGATTCGTTCTTTCATTGTGAGAAGTGTGGGCGGATCTTTTGGGGTGGGACGCACCTGCACCACATGGAGGAGACCGTGCGGGCGTTATGCGGCTGATCTTCTTGGGGACGCCGGCGTTCGCCGTTCCTTCGCTGCGCCGCCTTCTCGAAGTGGGACATGAGGTGGCTGGGGTTGTGACCCAGCCAGATCGTCCGGCGGGCCGAGGTCAGCGCCTCCGCAAGCCCGCTGTCAAGCAGGTGGCAGAGGAGGCACACCTTCCTGCCATCCAACCGGTGAAGATCCAGGACCCGGTGGTGGTGGACCACCTCCGCCGATTACGGCCTGAAGTTTTGGTGGTGGTGGCTTTCGGTCAGATCTTGCCCTCAGCGGTCCTAGAGATCCCTCCACAAGGGTGTTTCAACGTCCACGCTTCCCTCTTGCCCAAATACCGAGGGCCCGCCCCGATTCCGTGGGCGCTGATTCGGGGCGAGACGGTAACGGGTGTCACCATTATGGAAGTGATCGAGGCGGTGGACGCGGGGCCTATCCTGTTGCAGACCAAGACACCGATTGCGGAGGAGGACAACGCCGGAACCCTCCACGATCGGCTGGCAACTCTCGGCGCGGAGGCGCTCGTAGAGACGTTGCAGGCCTTGGCACGCGGGGAGGTGACGAAGACTCACCAGAATGAGGCCGAGGCCACCTACGCACCAAAGCTTCCCCCGGACCTGGGATGTCTCCAGTGGTCCCGAGACGTACAGGATCTCTGGAACCTGGTGCGGGGGCTGGCCCCTGTACCAGGGGCCTACACCTTCTTCCGAGGCGGAATGATCCGTGTGCTCGCCGCCCGCCCGCTACCAGGACACCCCCGGCAAGCGCCAGGGACAATCGTCGGCCTCCGCAAGGGAGCGGGGGTGGAGGTGGCAACAGGCGATGGAATCCTCCTGGTGACCACGCTCCAGCCGGAAGGGAAGCGGGTGATGACGGCTGAGGAGTTTGGCCGTGGCTATCGTGCTGAGGTAGGAAGTGCCTTCGCGTCCACGCGGGAGCAATCCACGACGCGTCGCCCTGGAGATTCTCGTCAGGGTCGAGCGGGATAGGGCGTACGCAAATCTCCTCTTGGATGCCCGGCTCCGTCGGCAGGGGCTCAGCCCCCGAGACCGGGCCCTCACGACGGAGCTCTGTTACGGCGTCCTGCGACATCGGGGGACCATTGACTTTCTACTCTCCCGCGTATTGGATCGTCCGCTTGAGGCGGTGGATCTGGATGTACGGAATCTGCTCCGGTTGGGGGCCTACCAGCTCTTTTATCTGACCAAAATTCCGGCCTACGCGGCGGTACATGAAACGGTCGGGCTGGCTCGGCGCGGGACGGCTCGGTTTGTCAATGCCATCTTGCGATCCGTGGAGCGGCGCGGCCCCCTGCAGGAGGAGGAAGTTCCCGATGACCCGATCCAGGGATGGGCGGTGCGGTACTCGCATCCCGCGTGGTTGGTGGAGCGATGGGTGAAACAGTTGGGGGACGAGGCGCTGCAGCTCATGCAGGCCAACAACCAGATTCCGCCTGTCGGCATCGGGTGTAACCCCCTTCGGGGAACGATCAAGGAACTTGAAACGATCCTCACCCGGGTGGAGGTGCAATGGGAGAAAAGTCCCTGGCTCGCGGACGCATTTCGGGTTCGGGATGCCGGCCGCCTGCTGACCGGTTCGGCGAGGGATCGGGGATTATTCTGGGTCATGGATGAAGCGGCCGCGTTGGTGGTGTGGCTCTTGGATCCGCAACCGGGGGATCGGATCCTGGATGTCTGTGCGGGGGGTGGGGGCAAGGCCACCCTCGCCGCCATGCTGATGGAGAATCGGGGCGAAATCGCGGCCCTGGATGTGAACTCCCGCGCCCTGCGGCGCCTGGAGAGCGCATCCCGGCGGCTCGGCGTCACGATCGTCAATCCGGAGAAGCAGGATGTCCGGGAGGCGGCGGGGCAATTCCGAGGATGGGCGGATCGCGTCTTGGTTGATGCGCCCTGTACCGGCCTGGGGACGGTGCGGCGGCGACCGGAGATCCGATGGTTTCGCGAGCCCGCGGATCCCCTTCGGTTGGCCGCCCTGCAAGCGGCGATCCTGGACGGTGCAGCGGACTGCGTCCGGCCGGGGGGAAGTCTGGTGTATGCCGTGTGTAGTCAGGAGCCCGAGGAAGGGGAGGAAGTCATTGCGAAGTTCTTAGCGGGACACCGCGAGTTTTCGCGGGAAGACACCGCCCCGGTGTTTTTTCACGAGGGCAGAACCGCGCTTCTGTCCGGTGGGTGTCTCTCCACCTGGCCTCACAAACATGATATGGATGGGTTCTTTGCTGCCCGACTCCGACGACACTGAGGGATGTCGGAACTGATGAAGTGGCTGAAGCGAACGGTGAAGGTCATAGGAATTGGAATCGGCCTTATTCTCCTGTCGGTCTTGTCCGGATTCATCGCCATGAACATTTTTCTGGAGCGGGACCGGATCGCCGTCCCGGTCGTGATCGGATTGGAGCTTCGGGAGGCCGCCCGTCAACTGAGAGAAGTGGGGCTGCAGCCGCGGATGGCCGGTGAGGAATATCATGCGGCCTTCCCCAAGGGCACGGTGATCCATCAAAGCCCGTCAGGTGGGTCCCGTATCCTCAAGAACAAACAGGTCCGTCTCACCATCAGTAAAGGGAGCGGCGAGACGTTAATTCCGGACCTGGTGGGTCGGCCGTTCACGCGCGCCCAGCGGCTATTGGCCGAGGAAGGCCTGATCCCTACCAATGTTGCCCGGGTACATTCTTCGTTACCGCCGGGTGTGGTGATCGCCCAAGACCCGCCGGCAGGTTTCCCGGCCCAGCGGGGGAGTGCCGTCAGTGTGTTGGTCAGCCTGGGAGAGACAGAACGATTCTATGTGATGCCCGATCTCGTCGGGCAGAGAGAGGAAGAGGCGATCGCGATCCTGAAGGAGATGGGCCTTGAACCCCAGGTGGCCTATGAATCCTTTCCCGACATGAACGGGCTCGTGGTGTTGCAAGATCCCTCCTTCGGGGCCCGGATCAAGGAGAAAGAGCAAGTGACACTCATGGTCGGCCAATAGACATGGAACAGCACCGTCGGTCGGCCGCTACAGATTATTATGGTCTTCGCTGTCGGAGCCGACTCGGAAAGCATCCTTCGTCGGCGGAAAATTCCATGGGTTGCGTTGGAGAATAATTTGTGTTCCGCGCCGAACAGATCATGATGCAGCAGGACGGCCACCCCCACCTGCGCTGCGCTCCGGCGGCGGGACCCCGGCCGCCCGCAAACCGGATTCCGCCTTCCTCAGGATTTGCTTCCCTCGCCGGCTTCCCAGATTTAGAAATTCTGCTTTCATTGGTAGGCGGTCATCGAACTTCCACGAGCGGTTCGGCCGAGCTCACCGTCGAGGCCTCAGTCGAGCCGTCATCGGTCGACGGGCCGGAGGTGTGCAGTGGTTAAAATTGCGCCAGCTGTCCTCATGGTAGATTATGGCCGTCTGGCTGAGGAGATCCATGCCGTGGAGAAAGAGGCCGATCTGTTTCAATTCGACGTCATGGACGGTCACTTTGTTCCGGTGATCAGCTATGGGGCGGACCTCATTCGGTCCCTGCGGCCACGCACCACGGTTCCCTTTGATGTGCACCTGATGGTGCAATACCCGGAGCGGTACATCACCGACTTTGCTCGGGCTGGGAGCGACTATCTGACCGTGCACGTCGAGGTCTGTCCGCACCTGGACCGAACCGTTCGCCAGATCAAGGAAGCGGGGGTCAAGGCCGGGGTGGCGCTGAATCCCTCCACCCCGCTCGAGGCCGTTGATCCGGTGATCCAGGATGTGGATCTGATCCTCCTGATGTCGGTTAATCCCGGATTCGGGGGCCAAGGCTTTATCGCCGAAGTGGAACAGAAGGTGGAGCGGATGCGACAACGTCTGGACGCGCTCGAGGTCCGCTGCGAGCTCGAGGTGGATGGGGGAATTCATCTGGACAACTGCGCTCAGATCGCCAAGGCGGGGGCGTCCATCCTGGTCGTTGGTTCGGCGGTGTTTAAGAGTACGGATCCGGTCGAAACGATCCGGGAGATGAAGCGCCGAGTAAACCCGGGATCCTGAAAGGCGAATGGGGAGGATAAAGCCGAGGCATGCAAAGGAGCGATAAGGGGACAGTGGCAAAGGGTCTGCGGTTCAGTCTTTCCGTGGCCTTCCTTCTCCTCGCCCGGCTTCCCGCATGGGCGGGGACAGTGGACGTCAGTCTGAGCGAGCGCCAACTCGCGCAGGGAGACCTTCGAGGGCTGAGGGTGACGGCCCCAGAGCCGCTCACCTGGCTTGACGCGCGCTTCCGCGGGCAGACCATTCCGACACGTCCGATGGGCAAGGAGCATGCCGTCCTGGTTGCGGTGGATCTCGAAACCCCACCCGGCCCCTATCCCTTAACGTTCGAGGCCCGAGGAGTGTCAGGAAAGCGCTACCGTCATCGGGTCGAGATCACCGTGGTGGATGGTCGCTTTCCCGCACAACGTCTCACGCTCCCGAAGGCGATGGTGGACCTCGATGCAAAAACCCTCAAACGGGTCCGCCGGGAGCAGCAGTTGATTGCGGGGATTTGGAAAAAGTGGCAAGAGGGCCCGTACTGGTGGCAGGCGTTCGTGATTCCCCTCGACGGAACGCCTGACGTGACGAGCGAATTTGGGCTCCGACGAATCCTCAACAGTCAACCGCGGCGTCCCCATAACGGCGTCGATTTCCGGGCCTCACTCGGCACACCGGTCCGGGCGAGCAACGGCGGATTAGTGGTCTACACCGGTGAGCTATTCTTCAATGGCAATTCCGTGATCCTGCATCATGGCGGTGGGCTCTTCACAATGTACTTTCACCTGCAGGGGTATCGGGTAGAGACCGGTCAAAAGGTCGTCAAAGGCGAAGTCCTCGGGTGGGTCGGCGCGAC
>JBFHXD010000015.1:0-28328 GCA_041599135.1 Methylomirabilales bacterium (SeqCode)
ATGGACGTCATGTTACAGAGAAGAACAGTGGTGATCCCAGCCCGCTCCAGCTCCTTGACCATCGTTGCCCCGCAACGAGTCCCGGTCCCTCACGTCGACGTGAAGATCGCCGCGTGCACTCCGGCCTTCCGGAGATCGTCGGCGATCGCCTGGCCGAAGGCCTGAGCCTTCGAGACTGACGTGCCGTTTCCGACCGTGGTGTAGAAAACATCATGGGTGCGGCCGATGCGACCGGCCGCCTCTAGGCGATGGGCACCATCTAGCGGCACCAACCGGTTCGGATCGGCATTGGCGTAGTCCGTGGCGTAGCCGCCGTGGACCGACTCGAACTCTCCTGCCGCGAAGGTCCGAAGCTCCCCAATCGAGTACCGGGCAAAACGGCTTGCCCTGGACGACTCGATCCGGTCGGGATTGCCAGCCGGGACGAGGCCACTCTCGGTGACGAGGGCGACGGTGGCCTGTGAGCTATCCGGGACAGGGGGTGCCGGCGGCACCCGGTCGAACCGGGGGATCGGGATCTCTGAAGTGAAGGGGCGTCCACTGAGCTTTGCTAAGAGCATTTCGAGGGCCCGGGCAGCCGCCGGACGGTCGGCTGGTATGTTCTTTCGCAGGCCCCTCGGCAGATACCCGTTCGCCTCGGGGGAGACCGCTTTGCCCTCGGCCAGCTTGAGACCGAGCGTGAGAAGCGACGGAAGCGCCTCCTTCAAGGAAGCGGCCGAGCCGCCATACGGGACGATATAGGCCCCGGCTAACGCCGCCTGGACACCGGGGTTCTCAGCGTGCATCGAAGCGACGGCCGCGATCTTGAGGTCCTGGAAGGCCATCCGGGCCATTTCGCCACAGGCCAGGCCGTATCGGCCGCTTGAGAATGCAGGGCCAGCTAATAGAATGTTCGGCTGAAGCGGTCGGAGGAGATCGGCGAGGCGGCGAGAGGCCTCGTCCGGATGCTCGGCAAAGTAGGTATCGCCACAGATCAGCGTTGCGACAATCTCACCCCGGTCCCCAAGCATCTGCTGGAGGAGCCGCCCAGGACCGACGGGTCCGGGACGAACCTCAGGGGGGAGATTCGCCTTCTCTTCACCCCCGAGGCCGGCGAAGAACTGATTCAGGTAGTGGACCACCCGAAGGACCACTCTTCTCCTCCTTAAAAGAAAAGACCGTCGACCGTCATCATCCAGCCCGGGCCATAAGTGAGCCGAGGCCGACGGGGCTTAAGGCCCCGAAGAAGGCGGCGGTCGGTATCGTGAGGGGCCCTGCCAACGGCCCCTCCACCATCCTGAGGGAGTCACCCCCAATGACCTGCTCGACGGGAGGCAGTTCCATGGGCTCCTCGTAATTGCCCAAGCTTACCAAGGCATCCGCTCCGGGGGGGCTATCGAGAAGGGGCGGGGTCCGGCCATCTGCTCCGGCCAGCTCGGCCATGAGGAGCACGGTCCGGACGCCTCGGCGCTCACAGTGCTCTGCGGTGAGGAAGAGATCGATGTCGGCATTTCCACCCCCCTCTTTCGTCACAACCACCCCCTCCCACCCCAGGAGGTTGGCCAGATTTGCCGCGTACTCAGCGACGAGTGCCTTCCCCTGAAGGGTAGTGGGTTCCGGCTTCAGAATGATCCCGCCGAAGGTCAGATCATCACCGTCCCGCCGGATGAGCTCCCACATGACCGGGTTGGTGAGGTGGGCATACGTCGAGTTCTTCAGGGAGGGATGGCCGTAGTTCCCGCTCACCACGGCTCCATCGAGGATCTCCCCAGGGGTGATCTGCGTTGGCAGGAAATCCCGGGCGCTTTTGCCGTAGACAAAGGTGTCCTTGAAGGACCCCTGGGCTTGGAGGTTGATGATGTAGCCGATCCGGGGGAGGTGGGAAACCGAGGAACGCGACAACACCTCTTGGGTCTCATCGGGCGGTACCGAACGGGCGATCTCACCAAGATGGACTGCTACTTTGAGCATGGCCAACCTGATCGCCGCTTCATACTCTCCCCAGTGAGCCCCTTCAACGGGGGTGAATTCCAATATGAGCAGGGTCTTTTTCGCCAAAGGGCTGACCCCCGCTCCAGGCCCGGCCATGTCAATCAGTGCTTCCTGGGCCCGAGGGAGAAAGCTTACGCTCAGGATGGCACAGCCACTCAGGACGTGGGTCTCACCGGTGCCGACGACCTGGGCCGGTCCAAGAACGCCGGGGAACACGACGCCATCCCCTCCCTTGGCCCGGGGCTCGACCGCATCGAGGATCCGGATGATCCGAATCTTCTCCCCCGGCCGGGCGATGCGGACGTCGAGCGAGCGGACCAAGGGATGAGCTGCGAGAGCTTGGATCTCCTCAGGGACCACGGTGAGGAGGCCACCACGGAAGGAGGCCTTGGGACCGAACTCGATGTCTCGCACGATGTGCTTGTGGACAGTTAGCATCTCTTTACGTCTGCTGGGTGGGCGACTTGCCCGAGCCGTCCAGCTCGGGCACTTTCGCGAAGACTCGACTCTTGAGGATGTCGGAGGCGTCGATGCGCGCCAGATCCTCTCTGGTTACGCTCCCGCCGCTGCTATAGAGGCGGTTGGCTTGTCGGAGCTTGATCCGGTCGATGGCGTTTCGGACACTCCGGGCGTTGGCGAATTCCGGCAACGCCATGCGCCGTTTGAGATAGTCGCGGAAGGTTTCCCGCGCCGCGTCGTCGAAGCGGTACTGCTGCTGGGCGAGCATCATCTCCGCGATCTGCATAAGCTCGTCCATGGTGAAGTCCGGAAAATCGAGATGGTGGGCGACGCGCGAGCGCATGCCCGGATTGAAACTGAAAAATTCGTCCATCCGGTCCTTGTACCCGGCCAGGATCACCACGAGGTCCTCCCGTTGGTTCTCCATGACCTGAAGCAGGATCTCGATGGCTTCCTGTCCATAGTCCCGCTCGCTCTCCTTCCGGTAGAGGTAGTAGGCCTCATCGATGAACAGCACACCCCCCCTTGCCTTCTTCACCATCTCTTTGGTCTTCGGCGCCGTATGGCCCACGTACTGGCCGACGAGGGTGTCGCGGGTTGCAACTATCACGTGGTCCCCGCGGATGTAACCCAGGCGGTTGAGCATCTGGGCCATTCGCATCGCCACCGTGGTCTTGCCGGTGCCGGGCCGGCCGGTGAAGCACATGTGGAGCACGGGACGCTCTGCCTCTAGCCCGACCTTTCGCCGCAGGCGGTCCACAAGCAGGAAGGCGGCGATTTCCCGGATCCGTGTCTTGACCGCCTGCAGACCCACCAGCTCGCGGTCTAAATTGTCCAAAACCTCTTGAATGTTGGAATCCTTGAAGGCCTGCGTGACGTCCAGCGCATCCTTGTATGTTTGTACATTATCCATCGGGGAACCTCACGTCCAGGCAAGCTCGCAGCTGGAGAACGGGGCCTTACCGGCTCCCCGCCGGACCGGCACCATCTTCCGAGTAGCGCTCGCCTTCGGGTCTGTCAGTGGCATAGCTGTGGACCGTGTAGCGGATGTTGCGACCATCAGCTTCCAGGCGGGCAAGACCAAAGCCGGGTTCGTGTTTCGGCCGGTTGACGATAAAGGAGAGCTTAATGGTCTCCCACCCTCGCGTACTGTCGAAGCCATTCACCTTGATGTAATGGTTCGGGTAGGCCTTGCGGCAGGCCTCCAATTCTTGCAGGATTGCCACCGGGTCTTTCAAGTCAAACATAGGCTGGCCCCACATCTCCCAGTATGTGTTGCGCGGGTGCGGGTCATCGGTGAACTCGACGCTGACTGCCCAGCCTTGGTTCAAACAATACTCCACCTGCTTTTTGATCTGCTCGTCGGTCAGATCAGGCAGGAAGGAAAAGGTACCTTGGGTGATCCGCATGGTCGTCCTCCTTCATCACTTACGCTAGTGGCGTTTCTGTCACCACAAAGTCTGCCGTGTCGGTGGATTCGTACTGAAAGGTGATATCCTTCCACGTCTCGAGGGCGGCGCGGAGTGGCTTGCACCACTTGGCGGTCTTGTCCAGAATCTCTAAGCCTTCCTTCAGGTAATCGCGTCCCTCGTTGCGCGCCTGAATCATCGCCTCCACCGCCACCCTGTTCGCCGTGGCCCCGGCCTGGATTCCGTCCGGATGACCAATGGTGCCCCCACCAAACTGTAGCACCACATCTTCACCCAGATAGTGGAGCAACTCGTGCATCTGGCCAGCGTGGATCCCGCCGGAAGCCACTGGCATGACCTTGCGTAGGCTCGCCCAATCCTGGTCAAAGAATAGCCCATTTTCCAGATTGGAGGGAACATAGGGCTCTCGTAGCGTGTCGTAGAATCCTTTCACCATGCGGGGGTCCCCCTCGAGCTTGCCAACCACGGTCCCGGCGTGGATGTGATCCACCCCCGCCATTCGCATCCATTTGGAGATCACCCGGAAGCTGATGCCGTGATTCTTCTGCCGCGTGTACGTCCCGTGACCGGCGCGGTGCAGGTGAAGGATCATGTTGTTTCTGCGCGCCCATTTAGAGATCGATTGAATCGCGGTATACCCGATGATCAGGTCGATCATGATGATCACGCTGCCCAGCTCCTTGGCGAAGTCAGCGCGTTCGTACATGTCTTCCATCGTGGCGGCCGTGACGTTGAGATAATGGCCTTTCACCTCGCCAGTCGCCGCCGAGGCCCGATTGACTGCCTCCATGCAAAAGAGATAGCGGTCACGCCAGTGCATAAACGGTTGGGAGTTGATGTTCTCGTCGTCCTTGGTAAAGTCCAGGCCGCCCTTGAGCGCTTCATAGACGACGCGGCCATAATTCTTGCCGGACAGACCGAGCTTGGGCTTGACGGTGGCCCCAAGCAGCGGTCGGCCAAACTTGTCCAGGCGTTCGCGTTCCACGACGATGCCGGTCGGCGGGCCATCGAAGGTCTTGACATAGGCCACCGGCATGCGCATGTCCTCGAGGCGGAGTGCCCTAATCGCCTTAAAGCCGAACACGTTGCCGATGATCGAGGCGGTGAGATTGGCGATGGAACCCGGCTCGAAGAGGTCCAGGTCGTAGGCGATGTAAGCAAAGTACTGGTTGGGCTGATTCGGGACCGGATCCACGCGATATGCCTTGCCGCGATAGAGCTCGCAGGCGGTTAGACGGTCGGTCCATACCACGGTCCAAGTGGCCGTGGAGGACTCGCCCGCCACCGCGGCAGCGGCCTCCTCGGGATCGACCCCCTCTTGCGGGGTCACACGAAACAGCGCAATGACATCGGTATCTTTGGGAACATAATCCGGTTCCCAATACCCCATCGTCTTGTACGGAATGACCCCTGCCTTGTACCGTTCTTTTGAGTCTTTGATGGTTTCTTTCTTGGCTGGCATTTCCCTCTCCTTTTGCCGAACAGCAAATCGGCCCGCTCTGAACTTCGCATCAGACCTGGTTTCACCCCCTCATCATTACCCGTAGGGTACTTTGCGACTATCCATAAAGTCAAATAAAAAATATTTGATTTAGTATATACTTTTTATTATGATTTATCTATGACCGTACACCAGCTTCACATCTTTCTCACTGTCGCCCGATATCGGAGCTACACGCGGGCTGCCCAGGAGCTCTATTTGAGTCAGCCGGCAGTCTCCATCCAGATCCGTGAGCTTGAACAGGCAATCGGAGCCCCCCTCTTCGAGAGGACCGGCCGGAACATCCTGCTGACCGAGGCGGGTCAGGTACTGCTCCCGTATGCGCAGAGGGTCCACCAGCTCCTCGACGATGCCAAGATGGTCATGGAGGAACTTCAGGGACTGAAGCGGGGACGGATCACCCTTGCTGCCGTGAGCACCGCTGGAGCGTATGTCCTCCCCCCCATCCTCGGATTGTTTCAAAAGGCCCATCCTCGTATCACGGTCAGCCTGGAGGTTACCAACCGTTCGACCCTGCGTCACCGGCTCCTCCAAAACGAGGTGGATCTCGTCCTGATGGGGAGACCGCCGGAAGGAATCCCCCACGTGGCCGAGCCGTTTCTTCCCGAGGAGCTTGTCGTCATTGCGGCACCGTCCCATTCGCTGGCCAGGGCACGCCGGATCCCGGTCGAGCGGCTGGCACGAGAGGTCTTTATCCAACGGGAAATCGGATCCGGCACGCGCCTCGCCGCGGAAGAATTCTTTCACGACCCCAAAGTGGATATTCAGAGCACTTTCGAACTCGGCGACAACAGCGCCGTCAAAGAAGCGGTCGCCGCCGGCCTTGGAGTCGCCGTCCTTCACCGCCGCGCCGTCCAACACGACGTCTCCCTGAAGCGCCTCGTTATCTTGGATGTGCGGGGCTTCCCCCTCAAACGCGAGTGGCACGTGGTGCACCGCAAGGAGAAGCAGCTCAGCCAGGCTGCCTTGGCATTCAAGACGTTTCTCCTCACCTCGGCTGAGGAAGTGCTGGCACCCACCAAGCACCGCGGGCGGAACACGAGGAAGTGAGCGAGACGGGATCACCCCCCGGGCAACGGATCTCATGGTGGCGTGCGTGTCAGGTGATTCGACAGGCGAGAAGGGTTAGTAACGAGCGGGCTTGGGTCGGGCGATCCCCACTTTGGACAAGGCCCGGACAGCATCTGCGTGGTGCCGCAATGTTGTCGGCAACCCAAGGGGCGTCCAGCCAGTTAATCTTCTTCCTCGACTTCGCCCTCGTAGCGTGCCCCTGCGACTTTTCGCAAGCGGCCAAAATTGTGCCGCGCTTCAACCCACCGCACGGTTCCGGAAACGGAACGCATGGCCAAAGAGTGAGTCTGCGCCCCGCCGGGGAAATAGCGGACACCTTGGACGAGTTCACCATCGGTGATCCCAGTGATGGCTACAAAGACGTTCTCTCCCGAACAGAGGTCATCTAACGTCAGAACCCTGTCCAGATCCTGACCCTCGGCCCTCGCCTGTGCCCGATCCTTTTCGTCCTTGGCCCAAAGTCTGCCCTGCATGTCGCCTCCGAGGCACTTGACGGCGCAGGCCGTAATCACTCCCTCGGGCGTTCCCCCGATCCCCATGAGCGCATCGACCCCTCCCTCGTGCCAGAGCATGGCGAGGAGACCCGCCGTCACATCTCCATCGGTGATAAGCCAGAGCTTTGCTCCAGCCTTTTCAGCGCCCTGGAGCATCTCTGCGTTGCGAGGGCGGTCGAGGGCGATAACGGTCAACTCCCGCACCTTACGACCTTTGGCCTTGGCGATAGCGCGAAGGTTCTCAGTTACGGGCGCGTTCAGGTCAATGACGCCGCGGGCTTGAGGGCCGACTACGATTTTGTCCATGTACGCAAGGTGGCTGGTAAAGAGACTTCTTCGATCGGACAGCGCCACGACCGATATCGACCCTGGTCTTCCCACCGACAGCATGGTAGTCCCATCGATGGGATCGACGGCGATGTCCACGAGGGGCGGAGCCCCGGTGCCAATTTGTTCGCCGATGTACAGCATCGGCGCCTCATCTTTCTCCCCTTCTCCGATGACCACCTCTCCATCCATGGGAACGGTACTCAAGGCAAACCGCATCGCGTCTACCGCGGCCTGGTCCGCAGCGTCCTTCTTCCGGCGGCCGGCGAATGGTGCTGCCGCCATGGCTGCGGCCTCGGTCGCCCGGACCAGATCCATGGACAGGTTCCGGTCCATCGGTGTCTTGTCTTCCGTGTGCTTCATCATCCTCGACGCCACCCCCTTTCTCCTCTCTCGTATACTCTCAGCCCGACGTCTTGAGGGTCCTGAGTGCAGCAGCCGCCACGGCCTCAGCCGTGATGCCGAGGTTTTCAAAGATGGCCTTGTACGGGGCAGAGGCACCGAAGCGGTCTAGCCCGACGACGGCCTCGTGATCTCCCACATATCGTTCCCACCCGAAGGTTGCCCCGGCCTCGACCGCCACGCGAGCTTTCACGCCTGGAGGAAGGACCGCGTCCCGGTACTCGCGCGGCTGCCGATCGAACAGATCGGTGGAGGGGAGACTGACCACGCGGGCCGCGACCCCTTGCTCCGCCAAAATCTTCTGGGCGGCCAGAGCGAGGTGGACCTCGGACCCTGTAGCGATCAGAATGACCGAGAAATTCCTTGCATCCGAGAGAATGTATCCTCCCCGGGCGAGACCGGCCGCTGGGGAGAGGGTTGAGCGGTCCAGCACCGGCAACGCTTGACGGGTCAAACAGAGCGCGGTCGGCCCATCCCGCCGGGAGAGCGCAATCCGCCAAGCCTCGGCGGCCTCAGTGGCATCCCCGGGGCGGATGACAACCAGGTTGGGCATGGCCCGCAGGCTGGCCAGGTGCTCCACCGGCTGGTGTGTCGGGCCATCCTCCCCGAGCCCGACACTATCGTGTGTGAAAACGAAGATGACCGGCTGATGCATTATCGCGGCGAGGCGGATGGAGGGGCGCATGTAGTCACTAAAGATTAAGAAGGTTCCCCCATAGGGAAACAGGCCGCCATGCAGCGAGAGGCCATTGAGGATGCCGCCCATGGCGTGCTCCCGCACCCCGAAGTGGATGTAGCGTCCGGAAAGGTCGTCGCGCTGAAGCGCCCGTTCCCCTTTAGAAAGGGTGTTGTTGGAGGGGGTCAGATCACCCGAACCGCCAATGAGTGTCGGGATGCGCGGGGCAATGGCGTCAAGAACCCTCCCAGAGGCGGCGCGCGTTGCGAGTGGCTTGTCCGTCGGGAAGTTCGGCAGATCCGCATCCCACCCCTTGGGAAGTTCTCCAGCCAGCGCCGCTTGAAGCTGGGCGGCGAGCTCGGGGTGCTCTTGCTGGTACCGAGTGAACGTCTTTCGCCACTCGGCCTCCCGGGCCGCCCCCTTGCTCGCGTGTTCTCGAAACCGAACGCGAACCTCCTCCGGGATACGAAACTTCGGCTCGAGGGGCCAACCGTATCGCTCCTTGGTCAGTCGGACCTCTTCCTCTCCCAGGGGTTCCCCGTGCGCCTTGGCCGTGTCTTGACGGTTGGGACTTCCGAAGCCAATGTGAGTGCGCGCCACGATGAGTGACGGACGCGTAGTCTCCGCCCTGGCCGCCCCCAAAGCGGCCTCCACAGCGGGCATGTCGTGGCCGTCGATCGCCTGGACGTGCCAACCGTAGGCTTCGAATCGCGCCGCCACATCCTCGGTGAAGGCGAGGGAAGTCGGGCCATCGATGGTGATGCTGTTGGAGTCGTACAGGTAAATCAGTTTGCCCAGACCCAAGTGTCCCGCCAACGACGCGGCCTCGTGGGAGATTCCCTCCATCAGGTCGCCGTCGCTGACGATGGCGTAGGTGTAGTGATCCACGATCTGGCAGTCGGGCCGGTTGAACCGAGCCGCCAAATGCGCCTCGGCCAGCGCCATCCCGACCCCGTTCGCAAAGCCCTGCCCCAAGGGGCCGGTGGTCGTCTCGACGCCAGGGGTCAAGCCATACTCTGAGTGACCAGGCGTCTGGCTGCCCCATTGGCGAAAGCGCTTGATTTCATCCAGAGAAAGGTCATAGTCCGTCAGGTGCAGCAGAGCGTAGAGGAGCATGCAGCCGTGGCCCGCAGATAGGACAAAACGGTCCCGGTCTGGCCAGGATGGATTCCCTGGGTTGTGTTTGAGGAAGCGGGACCATAAGACATACGCCATGTCAGCCGCACCCATTGGGAGACCGGGGTGGCCTGAGTTAGCCTGCTGGACAGCGTCCATGGCCAAGGTGCGAATGGTCGTCGCGCAGAGGCGGTCCAGCTCGTCAAAGTGGCCGGCGCGGGGCGGTTTCAGGCGAACGGATTCCGCGTTGGTCGGCGTCTTCATCGGATTTCCCCCCTTGCCGTCCCGGTTTGCGCAGCACGGAGCATATGGTAGACGATGAGGAGTTGGGTCAAGCCTAATGGATTACTGTGGCGTTGCTCGAGCCCATCCAGGTACTTTCCAATCATTTCCGGCCGCAGGTGTTTGGCTTCAGGAATGTGCTTCCAGATCACTTCCTCGATATCGGCCGTCTCGGCCGCACTGACGCTCCCGTCGATCTCCAGGAAATCCACCGGTCGACCATTATCGCGCCCGAGCTCCAGCCGGATCGCAGGACGGCCCGTGCTGGGATTCCGGAGAGGTGCGTCCAGCACGTGGCTCAAGTCAGGGTGTGGGATCGTTGGTCGAAGCACCAAGCGGGCGTTCAAATGACCGTTGCTCCCTTCGGAGGGAGCGCCTTTTGGGGGATAGAAGCGAACCACGACGTCGGCGAGGGCTCGCTGGGGCCGGATGAAGTCGCAAGAGTCAGGCTCGCGCTTGCGCAGCTCTTCGGCGACCTGCTCCGGCTTGTACCCTCGCTTGG
This sequence comes from Methylomirabilales bacterium (SeqCode), assembly GCA_041599135.1. Taxonomy (GTDB): domain Bacteria; phylum Methylomirabilota; class Methylomirabilia; order Methylomirabilales; family CSP1-5; genus CSP1-5. The sequence continues at coordinate 10,232 of JBFHXD010000015.1, forward strand.
CGCAATCCCGCTTGATCTTCCAACGGTAACGCAACTCTTCCGGAGGATCAAGGTAGACCTTGATGTCAAAGCAGTCGCGCATCCCTTGGGTCGAAAAGCCCAAAAGACCCTCGCAGATGACGAAGTCGCGAGGAACAAGGTACTCCGGCCTCCGCAGGGTGCCGTCGCTGTGATCATAGATCGGCTTGAGGATGGGCTCACCTGCGCGCAGCAGGCGGAGATGCTGCTCAAGGATATCAACATAGTTGCAGTTGGGATGGAGGGCGGTGATCCCGGTCTGCGCCCGTTCCTTCCGGTCGTACCGGTGATAGTCATCCGTACAGAAGTACGTGACCTGGTCCCGGCCCAAAATGTCAGCGATCCCTTCCGTGACCGTGGTCTTGCCCGCGGCGCTGTCACCCACCACTCCTAACATAATTGGCCGTTCACTATGTATCATCGCCTCCTGCCTCTTCCGAGACTCCTCTCGCCAATTACGCCGCTTCCTTTTCCATCTCTTCCGTGTAGTTCCCAAGGGATGCGGTACCGTTGAGCTTGGCTCGATGGTGCAGAAGTTTCTGTGCCGCGGCCATATTCCCACTCTTGCCTAGCCAGGTCTCCATCGCCGCCTGCTGTAATGCACGAGCATAGGAGAACGTGAGTCGCCACGGCAGGTCCTTACGCGTGTTCATGGCGTTGAGATGTGCAGTTGCCCGCGTATTGCTCTGGCCACCGGACAGAAAGGCGACCCCCCCCACATTCTTGGGGATGTTCTTTAACAGGCAATCCACGGTCTTCTCTGCCACTTGCTCGACGCTCGCCTGTTGCGGGCAGTCGAGCGCAGAGATCACCATGCTGGGCTTGAGGACCATGCCTTCCATGCGGACCTGCTGCTCTTTCAGTTCCGCGAATACCGCGCTGAGCGTTTCTGATGTGACGTCGTAACACCGGTCGATTGTGTGATCGCCGTCAATGAGTACCTCGGGCTCGACGATGGGCACGATGCCGGCCTCCTGACATAAGGCGGCATAGCGTGCTAGCGCATGGGCGTTCGCGTGAATGCAAGCTTTCGTGGGGATCCCTTTCCCGATGGTAATGACGGCTCGCCACTTGGCAAAGCGCGCACCCATCCCTTTGTACTCCACTAGGCGTTCACGGAGTCCGTCCAACCCTTCGGTCACCTTTTCGCCCGGAAAACCTGCCAAGTCTTTGGCCCCAGTGTCGACCTTAATGCCCGGTATGATGCCGTGCTTGGTCATGTATTGGGGAAAGGGGGTGCCATCTGTAGTGGATTGACGGATTGTCTCGTCATACAGGATTGCACCGCTAATGTAGTCGGAGAGCTTCGGTGTAGTGAGCAACAAGTCGCGCCACGCGCGGCGGTTTTCGACGGTATTCTCAATGCCCAGTTTCTTGAATCGCCTGCCGCACGTGGGGTTACTCTCGTCCATCGCCAGGATGCCTTTTCCCTTGGCAACCATTGCCTTCGCCGTACCTTGAAGCTCTTGTAAGGTCATTTTCTTCACCCTCCTTACGTTACGTAGGACTATGCCTTCATTTCTCGTGTATTTCCGTTTTCCGTCTCGGCTTCCTGGTTTGCTAAAGCCGGAGTGCGCCGTTACCACTGAAGCAGGAGGTCCGTTCCACTACCCCTTGCCGTCCCGCGACGAGGACGATTGGATCCATGTCAAGGAAGAGCCCGTGCTCCACCACTCCGGCGATCATCTTGAGGCGGTGCCCCAGTTGGGAAGGGTCTGGAAGGGGCCAGAAACGACAGTCCAGGACGTAGTTGCCATTATCAGTGACGAACGGAGCCCCGTTGCCGCGTCGAAGCTCCACGAAGCCGCCCATGCGTTCGATTGCCTGCTGACACCGGTTCCAGGCGAAGGGGATCACCTCAACCGGAAGCGGGACCGCCACGCCGAGGCGGTCCACGAGCTTCCCTTCGTCCACCACGATGAGGAACCGGCGACTGGCGAGGGCGACCACCTTTTCCCGCAAGAACGCGCCACCTCGACCCTTGATCAGGTTCCCCTGCGGGTCCACTTCATCTGCGCCGTCGATGGTCAGATCCACTCGAGGACACTCGTCCAGCGACGTTAATGGAATGCCCGCTTGGTTGGCCAGGTCCTCACTGGCCGTGGAGGTCGGAACGCCGCGAATCCGAAGCCCGTCCCGTACCCCTTTTCCGATGGCCTCAATGGCATAGGCCGTCGTCGAGCCGGTCCCCAAGCCAACGACCGTCCCGTCGGTCACATATTCCGCGGCTCGGTATCCCGCCATACGCTTCAGTTGTTCCTGCTCCATTAGGTCGTCTCCTCCCATCAAGGTGGCTTTAGTACTGAAACCCTCGAGCCTTGCTCATCTCCTTCCTACCCGTTGTTCGCAGTCCAGGGAATTTGATCGCGTCACATTGGCATCATACCAGTATCCGTGCGGCACTGAAGGCATGTCCAAAATCTAAGTACACCGGCTTCTCCTGCTCGAGCATCGAGCGGAGCAACGCTTGCTGCGTCTTGACCTTAACATTGCCGATCCTCAGCGCGCCGATACCCACCGCCCCCTTCGCGGCTTTGGCGTGTTGAAGTGGCGTACCGTCGTCCTTCGGATTGATGCCCTCGATACCGGCGGGCGGAACCGTGTTGACATCGGCGGCAACTTTGACGGCCTGTGCATCCTCCAATATGGAAGCATCGAGGACCTGAATTCCCGCTTTTGCGGTCGAGATAATGACGTCCGCTGTGGAGACCAGCCTCGCTTTATCGGCGTCCGAGCAGGCATATGTTCCACGTATCGACGTGCCGCAGCGCTGGTTGTATTCCCTCGCCTTCGCCTCGGCGACGTCGACCGACAGATAATCCACGATGGTGGTCTTGGATCCAGCCAGGGAAGCGATCACCCCTGTGGCAACGCCGACCGGCCCCGTGCCACCGAAGATAACCACCCGGGCGCCTGTTAACTCCATCTGGTGATGTTTATTCAATTGATGCTCGACGCACGCAACAACTCCGGCAGCGGTCGTAAAAGCGCCGCTGGGATCAGCAAAGATGGATACTTCGAACGGAGGCGCCATGGCCTTCTTCGCTGCTTCGATCGTGTCCATGGCGACGCCGGCATCCCGTCCGCCAACATAGATGGCGCTTCGCCTGATGTCTTTGGGACTGCGGCAAAAGATGATGTCCTGGACGAGACCGGAAACTTGCTCCGGCGTGACATTGGGGTACGGGACCACCGCACTGAATCCTGCATCATAGGCCAACGTGATGTCAAACGGGCTGACGTGAGGCATAGGGCTGAACATGTGCAGAATGCTGGGCGCGTCCGCTTTCTTCGACTGCATCATATATATGCTCACCTCCCCTCCGCTTTCGGGGCTCCTTGCACCGCCCTGTGGTCACCCGAAAAATAGAGGCTGATAATCCATATGTCAAATTCATTATATATATGTATATAATAACTGAGTGGAATACTTGTTTTACAAACGGCGTTATCATAGGGCGAGCATACCATATCATAAGTTCTTAAGAAGAAAGGAGGAAAAATATGAACTTCTCCCAGCTGAAGGCCTTTCTCGCGGTGGCACAAGATCGAAGCTTCTCTCGAGCAGCAGAAAGGCTCTATCTCACACAGCCGGCAATTTCGAAACAGATCCAGGCTCTGGAGGAAGGATTGGGAATGCGCCTCTTTGATCGAGTCGGCAGATCCGTCATCCTCACGGAGGCAGGAAATATTCTCCGTGACCATGCCCATATCGCTTTTCAAACCCTCGAGGAAGCACGGGAGACGATTGACCAATTGCGCGGACTTCAGAGAGGTCATCTGCGTATCAGTGCCGCAAGCACAATCGGGACGTACATGTTGCCTCAGCCTCTTGGGGAACTGAAAGCCCAATTTCCGGGAATTGAGATCAGTCTTGAGATCACAAATAAAGCGCGGGTTGTTCAGCAGGTCCTCAATCATGAAGTGGAGCTCGGCTTTGTGGGCCCTCCGGTAGAGCCAGCCGAACTGGAGAGGGAGGAATATCTCTTGGACGAGCTTGTACTTATTATGGCCCCGACTCACCGGTTAGCGCATGCAGAGTCGGTCGCAGTGACTCAGTTAGCGCAGGAGATCTTTATCCTTCGCGAGCAGGGCTCGGGAACGAGGGAAATCATGGAAGAGGAGCTCGCCCGGGTTCGCGTTAGCCTGAAGAAGGCCATGGAGCTGGGCAGCACGGAAGCCATTAAGCAGGCGGTGGCGGCGAATTTGGGAGTCTCCATCGTCTCAAAGTTTGCGATCTCACTCGAGATCCTTCAGGGCCGCCTCGCGGTGGCGAGGTTGCGGGAGCTCGACCTCCGCCGGCAGCTTTACATTGTCCACCACAGTGGGCGAACCCTGAGTCCGGCTGCCCGGGAATTTTGTTCGCTGCTACGGCGATCGGCTGGCGGGAGGCGCAAGCCCGCGCCTCATATGGCTTCGTAGATGCCACGCCGGAGCCGTTAGGTAAAGAGGGTATATTGGGTATAGACCAAAATAGTCGCCCTGGCTTTGCCGCTTGACATAATGGCAGGCCGGAGCCGTTTACGCCGTCGTTGGCAGTGCAGCCCGAAACCCCATTCGGACTTCAAATTCAAAGGGTTACTTTCCGAAGCCCGTCATGGCACGGCCTCTGCTATCTCCCAATTCAAGACGCGAAAGGGGGGGATGTCGATGTTACACTCAAGAAAGCGGTTGTTCTTCAAGCACGATTCTCGGGGGTTCACCCTGATCGAGCTGCTGATCGTCGTGGCCATCGTCGGACTCCTGGCGGCCATCGCCATCCCGAACCTGATGAACGGTCAGCGGCGGGCTCGCTACTCGCGGGCGGCAGGTGATACGAAGTCGATCATGACCCAGGCCGCGGTGGTCACCAGCGACTATAACCTGACCCCGCTCAACGGGATGGGCTTCCCACCTGGTATCGCGACGTTTCTCTGGACCCAGCCGAACGATCCGAACGGGAATCCACTTCCGGTGTACATGGCCCAAGTGACCGATCCTTGGGGGCCGATTGGTAACAACCAGTATTTGTATAACGAGGCGGCACCCCCCACCGGAGGCGCGATCGGGCCGGGCAACGTGGTGTTTTCCGCCTGGAGCGTAGGTGGAGACGCCCTGGATGGTAATGGCGCTGGCTGGAACGGGCAGGCAGCCGCCCTTCTTGCCGATGATCTGGGGAATTCCACCCTGGCTGGATGCGTCCCAGGGCCATTTGTCACGATTGCCAACACGTGCTAACGCCTTAAAGCGACGATGCCGTGCAGGATCTCTCCGCCTTGACGGGAACGAGGTCTATCGTGGCGGCGTCGGCGATTGCGAGGGATGCGGCGCGGGTTACTCCTCGCAGAGACGATCGACCAGGGTGCCAATCGCAGAAGTCGCTGATGGGTCGAGGTCCAGGAACTTAACCCCTATCCCAGTGGTTACAGTCGAATCCTTCTCTGCCCCAGACAACCACGCGATGTGCGCTCGGACGGAGATGGAGTCGGAGCGTCCCGGCAACTTGAAGGCGCAGTTGATCTCCGTCCCTGGCGCAAACGGGCGTTCGGTGGCAATGAACATCCCCCCCTTGCACAAGTTGAGACAGGTTCCGCGAACTGTCGTCCCTGCTTGCTTAAATTCCACATCGAATGTGACTCGAGCCCGGGTATGCACCCGCCTTTTGGGGTGAGATACCCAGCGCCGGACCAGTGATGCGTCGACCGGCTGCTCGAAAGCCACTCCGTGCGGGAATCTTTTCCCCAACACGGTCGGAATAGCTTCGCCTACCGATACGATGTGTCCGCGCAGGGGATCCGCATCAGCGATCCGGACTGATACCAGCGTCTTGGGTGGCAGGGCTTCGGGGAGCAACATTTCGAATCCGCCGGCGTTGACGTTGCGGGTTGTGCCCTCGAGTGATCGCGACTGGGATTGCTCGGGACTCAGGACCGTACAGTGAACGGACAGGTATCGGGTGAATCGTAGGTGGCGGCGTATTCGAGGTCTTTCTTCCGAGGACATACCTTGCCTCCGACACGAATCAGCAAGCGGAAGTAGGCAAGAACCATGCCAGGGCAGACAAGTGAAGAGAAGGTCGCGAAACATAGCGTCCAACGAGGCAATGTGGAATCCGCTCAATTACACCAAACTCTTGACACCATCCCACGCCTGGGCGATGCTTGGGGCCTCTGTGGGAGAAATTAGGAATGGCAGCACCCAGAAATCGTGGCGGCGGAACGGTCCGGGGCCGATGGGTCCCCGGGCCTTGTTTTTTTAAAACCAGGGGGAGGGAGAAACCATGGCGATGGCAATCGTGCTCGTCAATTCGGATCCAGGGAAGGACCGGGCAGTCGCCCAGGCACTCAAAAAGATCAAGGGGGTACAGGGAGTGTGTCTCGTCAGCGGCTTGTACGACGTCGTGGCCACGGTCCGCGGGAGCACCTCCGAAGAAATCCTCGCGACCATCTACGACAAGATCCGAGGGCTGGCAGGGGTCCGTGGCAGCCATACGATGTTCTGTCTCGAAGTGTAAGAGATATTCCTGACCCTTGAAATCTTGCGAAGCAATCCGTAAAGGCCGGGTGAGTCTTCACTGGCCCATGCAAAGGAGGTCCGCGTGGCGACGCTGCCGTTTGTCGAAGAGGGTAAGGCCAACCAGGAGGTCACACAGCTTTACGCCGAGATCAAGGCTGGCTTTGGCGCCGGCCACGTTCCGAATGTCTACAAAGTATTGGCGAACAATCCCCGGATCCTGGAGGCGACGGTAGAGCATCGGCAACGGATCATGGGAAAGGGCGAGCTCGATGTAACGGTGAAGGAGTGGCTGGCTTGGGCCACTGTCACGCTTGCGAATAACGCTTTCGGGGTTCAGACGCACACCGCCCGGCTCAAGAAGCTGGGCGTCTCCAGCGCAGAAATTATCGAGGCATTGGCCGTGCTGCAATACTTCGCCGGAATTAGTACCGTAATCAACGGGCTCGCGATGGCTGACGACGTCGACCCGCATGTGCTGCGGCATCTTCGGCAAGATCCGTAGGCACAAGCGACCGGTTCATACTATTTCTTTCCCGATCTTTCAGTCTGAAGCTAGTCGTGGCCGCTTACAGCGGCGTGACCCGATCAAAAGTGCCACCAGTACCTGTGGCGAAACTGACTTTTCCTTGACAACTTGGAGGGCCTCTTTTATACTGCCCCCTGTTCTAACTATCGAAAGACACAGGCTTTTACGAGCCTCCAGGAGGTTTTGTATGGAGCGAAATCTAGCCCTTGAGGTGGTCCGGGTGACCGAGGCTGCTGCACTCTCCTCCGCGCGATGGATGGGGCGTGGCAACGATCGCCTTGCGGAGCAGACCGCCTTGGATGCGATGCGGCGGGCCTTCGATGCCGTTGACTTTATCGGGACGGTGGTGATCGGGCGGGGTGAAAAGGGAGAAACACCCACCTTGTATGTGGGCGAGCAGATCGGTTCTGGCGCCGGACCCGAACTGGATGTGGCCGCGGAACCTCTCGAAGGGGCGGCCATCGTTGCCCAGGGACGAGCGAACGCCCTAGCGGCGGTCGCCCTCGCAGAAAAAAACTGCCTTTTTCCGGCCCCCGACGTATACATGGAGAAAATCGCGGTCGGACCGAAGGCGCTTGGGGCCATTGATATCACGGCGGGTCCGGAGGCGAACCTTCGATCCATTGCCGAGACGATGAAATGCTATGTAGAAGATCTGACCGTGGTCATCCTCGACCGACCTCGTCATGGTGAGCTCATCACAACGGTCCAAGAGGTGGGTGCTCGGATCAAACTCATCCAGGATGGGGACCTGTCCGCGGCCATCGCCACGGCGTTGACGGATTCCGGTGTGGATGTCCTCATGGGGATCGGAAAGGCGCCTGAAGGCGTGCTGGCGGCAGCAGCCCTGAGATGCCTGGGGGGCGATATGCAGGCGCAATTTAAGCCGGCAAGTGAGGATGACGTCGAGCGTGTCCGTCATGCCGGTCTCAAGGAGGTTCAGGAGGTCCTCACGATCACTGATCTCGCTCGGGGTAGAGAGGTCACGTTTACCGCGACCGGGGTGACCGATGGCGACTTCCTCAAAGGGGTCCGATTCTTTGGCGGTGGGGCCAAGACCCACTCGCTTGTCATGCGCGCCAAGTCGGGGACGCTCCGGTTCATTGAGACTACCCACCGCTTTGATCGTAATCCCATCTACTAAGCCCTCCTTGTTTCCCCTGTCACAGGTGTGATACCTTCCCGTTCCAGAAGTTGGAAATCCGGGGAGCATGCCACAGTACAAGGACATTGGATGAGTGAGGCCAAACCCATATTGAGAGGAGTCCGGGGTGCCCCCGATATTCTCCCGGTCGATGTCGTGCGCTGGCAGCGGGTGGAGGACGAAGCACGGCGAATCCTGCACGATTACAGCTACCTGGAAATTCGCACCCCTGTCTTTGAACGAACCGAGCTTTTTGTCCGGGGGATCGGGGAGGGGACCGACATCGTCGAAAAACAGATGTATACCTTTCAGGACAGAGGAAAAGAGAACCTCACGCTGCGCCCCGAGGGGACGGCGCCTGTGATTCGCGCTTGTCTCGAACATCATCTGTTGACGCGGGGAGGGCTCTACAAGGTCTACTACATTGGCCCAATGTTCCGCCACGAACGTCCTCAGGCGGGCCGCTTTCGACAATTCCATCAGATCGGGGCTGAGGCAATCGGGGTAGAGGATCCTGCGCTTGATGCCGAGGTGCTTGACTTACTCTGCCACCTGTTCGACACCTTGGGAGTCGCTGGCTGGAAACTGCATCTCAACAGCATCGGCGATGACGCCTGTCGCCCGGTCTTCCGCGAACGGTTTACCCGGTATATCCGTGGCAAGCACGCGAAGCTATGTCCCGATTGCCGTGGGCGTCTTGAACGGAATCCGCTCCGCATTCTGGACTGTAAGGAGAGGGGATGCCAGAGTCTTGTGGCTCGAGCTCCTTCGCCGCTCGAATCACTGTGTAAGAAATGTGAGATCCATTTCCGTCGCCTCCAGGACCTGTTGGGGCTGCTCAAGATTGACTACACCGTGAACGAGCGGTTGGTCCGCGGCCTCGACTATTACACCCGGACCACGTTTGAGTTCGTCAACCCAGCGCTCGGGGCGCAGAATGCCATTGCCGGCGGGGGGAGGTATGACAAACTGGTGCGAGAGATGGGAGGTGCCCAGACTCCTGGCATCGGCTTTGCCATCGGCATGGAGCGACTTCTGATCTCCCTCCCGACAGAGGGACACGGGGAGGTGTGGACGGGCGTCTTCGTGGCAGTCCTCGGGAAAGAGTCATTTCAGGTGGGCTTTCAGATCGTTCAGGAACTACGACGGCAGGGTATTCGAACCGGTCTGGACCTCGAGGGGCGTTCTCTGAAAAGCCAGATGCGTCTTGCGCACAAAGAACGGTACCGCTACGCGCTGATCCTTGGCGACGAAGAGCTGAAAACGGGGCTGGCCACGCTGAAAGACATGGCCAAGGGGGACCAAGAGCAGATCCCCTTGCAAGAGGTCGTGGATCGGCTGGGGAGTCACGAGTCGTGAGGCTGGCAAAGGACACATGAAGCGAAGCTACTATTGTGGAGAGGTTGCGGCAGATCAAGTGGGGGAAGCCGTGACCTTGATGGGCTGGGTTCACCGGAGGAGGGACCATGGCGGTCTCATCTTTGTAGATCTCCGGGACCGAGAGGGTATCATTCAGGTCGTATTTGGCCCGGAGCACGGGGTAGAGGCCTATGAGACGGGAAAGCGGTTGCGGCCAGAATATGTGATCGCCGTCAGGGGCGAGGTTCGCCGCCGCCCGCCTGGGACTGAGAATGTGCAGCTCAAGACTGGCGAGGTGGAAATTCCAGCTGCAGCAGCGGTCATCCTGAATGAGGCCAGGACCCCGATTTTCCCCCTGGACGAGGATCGGCCCGTCAGCGAGGAGCTGCGCCTGACATATCGGTATCTCGACCTCCGCCGCCCGTCGGTCCAGGAAAATCTGTGGATCCGACATCGGACGTACCAGGCGGTTCGGGCCTTCTTCGAGAGGCATGGCTTCATCGAGGTGGAGACTCCAGTCCTCACCCGGAGCACTCCTGAGGGGGCCAGAGACTACCTGGTCCCATCTCGGCTCTACCCCGGCCAGTTCTTTGCGCTTCCGCAGTCGCCCCAGCTCTTCAAACAGCTCCTCATGGTCGCCGGGTTCGACCGCTATTTCCAAATTGTTAAGTGTTTCCGAGACGAGGACCTACGGGCCGATCGCCAGCCCGAGTTCACGCAGATTGATGTGGAGATGTCTTTCGTAGATCGGGGGGATGTCTTGGGCCTCATGGAGGAACTCATCGCGGCCGTCTTCCGCGAGGTCAGGGGAGTGGACATGGAGCGGCCTTTTCCCCGCCTTTCCTACGGTGAGGCTGTGGCGACCTACGGTCTCGACAAGCCCGATATGCGTTTCGAGATGTTCCTCGTCGACATTAGCGATCTCTGCCAGGGAACGACCTTCCGTCCCTTCGCGGAAGCCCTGGCCAAGGGGGGCCAGATCAAGGGGATCAAAGTGAAGGGGAAGGCCGAAGCCTTCTCACGCAAGGTGATCGACGACCTCACCGAATTTGTCAAGGGCTTTGGGGCCAAAGGCCTAGCCCCCTTCCGGATGACAAAAGAGGGGCCACAATCTCCGGTGTCCAAGTTTTTGGATCCCACCGCCTTGGAGGGTATTGCTCGACGGTTCGAGCTGGAGGATGCAGACATAGTTTTTGTGGTCGGCGACAGCCCGATGGTGGTGGCGGAGGCCCTCGGCCGCCTCCGCGTCAAGCTGGGGTCCGAGCTGGGCCTAGTCGATGAAGCCCTTATCCGACCAGTTTGGATTACCGAATTTCCCCTTGTGGAGTATAGCGAGGAGGAGAAGCGATACGTAGCGGTGCACCACCCTTTTACCGCCCCCCTCGAGGAGGACATCACCCTTTTTGAAGGCACACCAGAAAAGATGCGGGCCAATGCGTACGACCTGGTCATCAACGGCCAGGAGGTGGGAGGAGGCAGCATACGGAACCATAAGCGAGAAATCCAGCAGAAAATGTTCGACGCCCTCGGGTTTAGTCCTGATCAGGCCCGGGAGCGTTTCGGGTTCCTGTTGGAGGCTCTTGAGTTCGGTACCCCACCACACGGCGGGATCGCCTTCGGGTTTGATCGGCTCGTGATGCTGCTGACTGGGGCCGAGTCGATCCGCGAGGTGATCGCTTTTCCCAAGACCCAGCGCGCCCAGTGCTTGATGACGGGTGCCCCTGCAGTTGTGGATCCGCTTCAACTCAAGGAGCTGCGCCTCAAACTTGATTCGAAGTAACTCCTTGAAATTTCAGCAAAAAGCAAAAGCTTTTTCAGTTGACAGTCTGAGGAGAGGAAGAGTAGCATTTTAGAAGATCCCCGGGGACGGTCACGGCCGTCCCCGTATGCCTCTGAGGAGGGAAGCGTTTCACCGCGAATGAAAAACGAGGAATCAACGGCTCAAAGGCAGCTCCCTCTTCCCGCCGGGTCTGCGATGCAGGCCCTCTTCGGTCGCAACGACGAACATATCCGGATGGTGGAGGATTCTCTCCGCGTCCGGATCGTCGCCCGAAATGGGCTCTTGACCATTAGCGGGCCCGAAGAGCAGGTTGCGGTCGCCGAAAAGGTGATCGGGGAACTCACGACCCTCCTGGAAGCGGGACGAACCATTGCAAGCCACGACGTGAAGCTGGCTATCGAACACCTCGCCCAGGCTGAGGGTGAGACCTTCCGGAAGATCCAGGGCGAGGTGATCGAAGTCTCCTCCAAGAAGCGCCCGGTCCGGCCCAAGAGTCTTGGGCAACAGCGATACATCCACGCCATCCGAACCCACGATATCGTCTTTGGGATCGGCCCCGCCGGGACCGGCAAGACGTACCTGGCAATGGCGATGGCCGTCTCGGCCCATCTCAAGCGACAGGTGAGCCGGATCATCCTCACCCGTCCTGCGGTGGAGGCAGGCGAGCGTCTCGGATTTCTCCCCGGAACCCTCTACGAGAAAATCCACCCGTATCTCCGTCCCCTGTACGACGCCCTCTACGACATGCTCGAAACCGAGCGGGCGAATCGCCTGATTGAGATGGGCGTGATCGAGATCGCTCCACTCGCATTCATGCGGGGGCGAACCTTGAATGATGCCTTCATTATCCTTGATGAGGCGCAGAATACGACATCCGAGCAGATGAAAATGTTCCTTACCCGGATCGGGTTCAGCTCGAAGGCGGTGATCACGGGGGACATCACGCAGGTCGATCTTCCTCCTGGAAAGATCTCAGGACTTATCGAGGTGCGATCGGTCCTACGGGACGTGGAGGGGATTGATTTCGTCTACCTGGGCCAGACGGATGTTGTCCGTCACGAACTGGTCCAGCAGATCATTCGTGCCTATGAACAGCGCCAAACCTCGCCTCCATCCTCCGAAGATCCCACATGACAAGAGGAGAGCCCGGAAACAGCACAGGAACGCTGAGGAGTCGACTGCGAATCCATCCCCATAACCTTCCATCGATAACGGGCATTTACCCGAATCCCTTTCGGCCGTTGTTGGCTTTGGGGGGATGATGACGATTTCCGACTGGGTTGCATCGGGGAAGAAAAAAGCGAACGATTCCAAGGGGGGGGGCAAGTCGACGACGCTGCCGGCCTACCGGTACCGCCTCTCCCCGATGGGTTACCTCTTTCGGGCCTCTGAGGAGGGACCATTCATTCGCTTCATCTTGGGGGTTCTCTTAGTCGTAACCATCACACTGATGATCTCCTCTAACCGACCGCTCCCGGTCGGACCATTCTCGGTTCTGGCAATTTTATTTTTTGTTCTTGTTGCACTCGGGGGACTCTACTTTTATGTGCAGTTCCTCGAGCCCCGCCCCGTCATGTCCTCGAAGAACCTGTATCTTTTGGGTTCGGTGATTCTGTTGTCGATGCTGATCACCCGCTTTCTCCTCATCATCCTCCGGTCCCTCAGCCAAAGTTTCCCCTTCATTGCGTTACACTCCTTTTACTTCACGATTCCCGTGGCCCTGGGGAGTGTGCTGCTCACCGTTCTCTTCAATACGCGGATTGCCTTTGGCGGGGCCATCGCCCTAAGCCTTCTCACCAAGTTTCTGGTGACGGACGACGTCGCGTTCCTCCTCTTCGCGCTGGTGGGATCGGTGGTTGGTGCCTTCAGCGTCCGGCCGACGCAGGATCGGACCACCTTCTTCAAGGCGGGATTCTGGGTCGCCATAGCTAATTGCATCACCGTCCTTGCCCTCATCCCGGCCTATGGCCGGCCAGGAACGACGCTGCCGTTTGATTTGGGAGCGAGCCTCGCGAATGGGGCGTTAGTCGCCTTCTTCGCCTCAGTGCTGCTCCCCGCGCTGGAGTATCTTTTTGAGACCGCCACCGATTTGAAGCTCCTCGAGCTCTCGAACCTGAATCGGCCCCTGCTCAAGCAGTTGATGAGAACGGCCCCCGGGACGTACCACCATAGCTTGATGATGGGGGAACTGTCAGAGGCGGCAGCCGAGGCTATCGGCGCCAACCCACTCCTGTGTCGTGTCGGCGCGTACTACCACGACATCGGCAAGGTGAAGAAGCCAGCCTACTTCATCGAGAACCACATGGATGCCCTGAAGAGGCACGAAAAGCTTTCTCCACACCTGAGTAGTATGATCGTGGTCTCTCACGTGAAGGAGGGGATCGAAATGGCCCTGGACAACCGACTGCCGCCAGCCATCGTCGATCTCATCCCACAGCACCACGGCACCCGACTCGTGACCTATTTCTATGAGAAGGCCAAGGAGTCTCAGGATCCCGACCTGGGTGAGGTTAAGGAAGAGGATTATCGTTACCCGGGCCCCAGGCCTCAGACGAGGGAGGCGGCAATCCTGATGTTGGGTGACGCGGTCGAGGCTGCCGCGAGGACGCTGACCGAACCCACCCCGGCCCGGATCCAGGGGCTCGTCCAGCAGATGGTGAACAGGATCTTTATCGAAGGGGAACTGACCGAATGTGATCTGACCCTCAAGGATCTCCACCAGATTGCCAAGGCCTTTGTCCGCGTCCTCACCGCCAGCCACCACCACCGGGTCGACTATCCAGGGTACAAGTTTGAAGAGGTCAAGAAAAAGGAGGGAGAGAGGAAAGGGGATGGGGATACCGGTCCAAAACCGGCAAAAGACGAGGCGGGTCGACCTGTCGCAGCTAAAAAGGGTGGGGGAGAAGACATTAAGCGTCTTGGGCAGACCGAGGGATGAGGTTTCGGTCGTCCTCGTCGATGATCGCGCCATTCGGCGGCTCAATAGGCTCTACCTAAACCATGATCGTCCCACGGACGTCCTGGCATTTCCCCAACAACAGGGTCTCCCCTCACCGCAGCCCCATCTCCTCGGCGATGTGGTCATCTCGGTTCAAACCGCTGCTCGCCAGTCCAAAGAACACGGCCATTCGCTGGGCCAAGAACTGGCCATGCTTTTGATCCATGGCATCCTGCATCTCTTGGGCTATGACGATTCAACCCCCGCAACCCGTCGCCGTATGTGGGCCGAGCAGGACCGGCTGCTCGCGCTATCTTCGAAACCACCCTCCTGAAGGCCTCTGCAATGGTTCTCCTGGGTCGGTCTGCGACCCTTGACACTATACGCCAGTCGGAGGATACTTGAGCCCCACAGGAGTTGGAGGACCGAGGATTCCGACTCAATCCAGAGAAAAGGAGGCCTTTTCGGGCGATGGAAGACCGGAGGGGTAGCATGTGTAACCACCAGCTTTAGGGAGACGCGATGAAGCATCGGATCTTGGTTGCCGACGATGAGGCGGCTTCTCGAAGCGGATTAAAGGCGCTCCTGTCAAACTGGGGCTATGACGTCGAGGAGGCCTCCGATGGGGAGGAGGCTTTAAAGCGGGCGGTCACCTTCCTCCCATCCGTCGTCGTCGCCGATTTGGTGATGCCCAAGCTCGATGGGCTCGGGTTCTTGAAGGCCATTCTGGAAGAGCTTCCTTTCGCGACGGTCATCATCCTTACCGGCTATGGGACGATCGAAACAGCCGTCGATGCCATGAAACACGGGGCATACGACTACCTGACAAAACCGGTGGACGTTCCACGGCTCAAAATCCTCATCCAGAGAGCATTGGAAAAGGGAGAGGCGCTCCGGGAGGTGACCCTCCTGCGCCGACGGCTCAAAGAGGTATGGGGGTTTGGGAAGCTGGTCGGCAAGAGCAAGGCGATGCAGGATGTGTACCGCCTGGTTGATCTTGCGGCCCCAACGTCTGCGCCGGTGCTGGTCTCCGGAGAAAGCGGAACCGGCAAGGAGCTGGTGGCGCACATCCTCCACGACCTGTCGCCCCGGAGCCAGAGGGCCTTTGTTGCCGTGAATTGCTCGGCCATCCCCGAGACCCTGTTAGAGAGCGAGATCTTTGGTCATGAAAGGGGAGCGTTCACGGGCGCGATGGAGCGGCGCGTTGGCTGTTTTGAGCTGGCGAACGAAGGAACGATTTTCCTCGACGAGATCGCCGAGATGAGCCCAGCGACCCAGGCGAAGTTCCTCAGAATTCTCGAGGATGGCACGGTGAGACGCCTCGGAGGCAAGCAGGAGATCAAGATCGATGTGCGAGTGCTCGCTGCGACCAATAAGGATCCCCTAAAGGCGATCAGGGACGGCGCCTTGAGAGAGGATCTCTACTACCGCTTAAACGTTTTTAGTCTCTCCCTCCCCCCACTGAGGGAGCGGAGAGATGACATCCCCTTGCTTGTCCAGGCGTTTATCGAAGAGATGAATACCAAGTACGAGAAGCGGATCAAATCGGTTGATGAAGCAGCGCTGCGGGACCTGTTGCGGCATCCGTGGCCAGGAAATGTCAGAGAACTCAGGAACACAATCGAGCGCGCGATTATCGCCTGCGAAATCGACCTCATTGCCTCAAGACACCTCCCACCCAGCATTGCCCGCGAGACAAAGGACGACGCTCCTGATTCCGTCGCCATTCCGCTCGGTATTTCCCTCGAGGAGGCGGAAAAGGGGCTCATCCGGAGGACACTCGCTTCCGTGAACAACAATAAGACGAAAGCTGCCGAGATCCTGGGGATCAGCTTAAAGACGTTGCACAATAAACTCCATCGATACGGTGCGTAGGATGCGCTTCGGGGTCCAAGGCAAAGAGGCCCTTGCTATCACCCTCCTTACCTTCCTGGTAGTGGCGACGACTACCTTTATCCACCTGTCTCAATTAGCCAAAGTCGTGGTCCAAGAAGCCTTACAACAGGCGGAGCTGATCGCGAAGCAGATATACGCGCAAAGCAGCCGTTCCCTTGCCCGCGTGCGAAGGGAAAATCCCTGGGAGGTATTGCGGAGGGATCAGGATCTGAGAACCCTCCTTGACGCCAGCGTCGGTTACTCTCCTCACCTCCTGTACGCGTTAATCACCGATGAAAAGGGGCGAATGATCCTCCACAGCGAACGGGAGAAAGAGGGCGCAGTGGCCATCGAGCGGCCGAGCCTCCAGGCCCTGCTTTCCGTTGACCCCTTCCACCGCTTCGAAGCGCTGTACGAGAGGGGAAAGATCTACGAGGCCACACTGCCGCTGAGCCTCGACGGCAAACCCTTCGGCAACATCCAACTCGGGATCGCCACAAGTCTATTGAAAAGAGAACTGAACACCTCGCTGAAAAAAAGCCTCGCGCTCGCTGGCATTGCTCTGCCGGTGGCATGGCTCTTCGCCATGGGGTTAGGCAACCTGATCCTGAGGCCAATCCACAAGCTGACTCAGGAAATGGATCGGCTTCGGCGGGGTGAGTTTGAGGTGCAGAGCCATTTGGACCGGGAGGACGAGTTTGGAGAACTCGCCTCTCAGCTCCAGCTCCTTGGTCAGCAGATGCAGTCAGACCGTCTGCAAATGCTGAGTGAAAAGGCTCAACTGCAACAGGTCGTTGATCATCTAGAGGACGGGACCATCCTCTTCAGCCAAGACCGGCGGGTTCTTTTTTTCAATAAAGCGGCCGAGGGTGTGGTGGGAAGGCCACTCGAGCAAATTGTCGGATTGCTGTGGGAGGAGATTCTCGTCCCATCCCATCCGCTCCGACCCCTGCTCGAGCAAGCCTTTGAACAGAAATCGGGTTTTTATAATGCGCCCATGGCACTCCCCGGCGACGGAGGCTCCAAAGATTGTTTAGTCTCCATCTTCTTTGTGACGGACGCACAGGAGACCATGGGGGCCATGGTCCTGTTGAAGGACCTCGAATCAATCAAAACGCTCCAGTCCTTGGTTAGCTACTCTGCCAAGGTGACTGCGCTGGGGAGGCTCACGTCGGGGGTGGCGCACGAAGTCAAGAACCCGCTCAACGCCATGACGATCCATCTCGAACTCCTCAAAGAAAAGTTGAACAGTTCTCCTGAAGAGGTTCAACAGAGCCTGGACGTGATTGGGAGCGAGATCCGGAGGCTGGATCGGGTCGTCCAACGCTTTTTGAGGTTCATCCGTCCAGAGGAGCTGAGTGTCAAGCTGCTCGACCTGAACGCGCTCTTGAGGGATGTTGCAGCCCTCCTTGAGGCACAGTGGAAAGATGTGGGAATTGACTTCGTATTCCAGTTCGATCCCGACCTCCCCTTGATTCCTGCCGACGAGGAGCTCCTCCGCCAGGCCTTCCTCAACATTGTGCTGAATGCCTGTCAGGCCATGCCGAACGGGGGAAAAGTCAGGATGTCGACGAAACAGGAGGACGGGTTTGTCAATGTGAGTATCGGCGACACTGGAGTCGGGATACCATCTGAAGACTTGGATAAGATCTTTCGCCTCTACTACACCACGAAACCGGGAGGCAGCGGGATCGGCCTCTCCATGGTGTACCGGATTGTCCAAATGCATGACGGCGCTGTTGATGTGTTCTCTGGGATGGATGGGGGGACGACCCTGACCGTTCGATTGCCGGTGCGGTAGTGCCGGTCTTCACTCACCGGCGGAAGATGCCTTGGAGCAAGACGTAAGTATCCGGATTTCGACTCGTGATGAGACCGCTGTGGTATTTTATCCTTCTTATAGTCATCGCGGTGGGTTGTGCCAAACCCAAGCCCGTCGTCGCTCCGGCCCCGCCGAGACCG